>CAMFHW010000075.1 GCA_945952175.1 uncultured Phenylobacterium sp.
CCACCGCCACGTCGCGCTCGTTGAAGTCGACCGCGCCGGTGGTGGTGACGCCGCCCGGCAGCTCGCCGCGTTCGGCCGTCGCAACCCGGACGCCGAGGCTCTGGGTGCTCGCCGGATCGATGCGGACGCCGGTCTCGGCGGGGGCCTCGTCCGCGTATTTCGGGACTAGCTGCATGTCCATGAACGGCGACTTGCCCGGCTTGTCGAAATGCTGGCCGGGGGCCATCGGGTCGTACCAATAGAGCGGCTTGCGGGCGGCCGAGGTGGCCTGGGGAGCAGCCTGCGGCGATGTCTTGCCAAGCTGGGCGAGGCCGTAACCCCCACCCGCTGCGATGACAGCTATGGCGGCGGCTGAAAGGACGAGTTGGGGACGGTTCATCGGGCGTCGCTTCCGTAGGTCAGGGCGATGCGGACCGCGTCGCGTTGGACGTCGGCCTCACGGTCGAGCAGGTCGATCTTGGTTTCGGCGAGGGCCAGCAGGGCGCCGAGCACATCGGAGAGGCTGGCGGTCCCGGCGGCGTAGCTGGCCCGCTCCAGGTCGGCGCGGCGCGCCGCCAGCGGCTCCAGGGTGGTCGCCGCGCGCATGAGTCGGTCGTGATGCATGGCGTGGTCGGCTAAGTCGGCGTCGAGCCTTGCCGCCAGCGCGCGCCGCGCCGCTTCGCGTTCGTAGCGGACGCGCATCGCCGCTTGGGCGCGGGCGGCGATCACCGGGTCCTGGCGGCTTCGACTGAACAACGGCAGGCCGACCGTCGCGCCGAGCGAGACCATGTCGCCGAACATCGGGTCGCGGCGCTGATAGGTGACCTCCCAACTCCAGTCGGGGCGCTTGTCAGCCCTGGCCAGGGCGACGTCCGCGTCGGCTTGTCGTCCGACCGCATCGAAGCTCTGGAGGGCAGGGAGCGAGTCGAGCCCGGCGCGTAGGGCGGTCGGATCAACCTCGTAGCTGGGCAAGGCGCCTGTCACGTCGGCGGCGTCATCGCCGGTCCATCGCACCAGTTCGGCGCGGGCCTTGCCGGCGGCGGCGGTCAGTTCGGCCCGCCGATCGCCCAGCGCCGCGGAAAGGCGTTCGGGCTCCAGGGCCAGGCTAGGGCGTGTTGAGCCGGCGGCGACCTGGGCTGGGGCGCTCGTGCGTAGCGGGGCCAGGGCGCGGTCGATCTCGTCCAGGGCCGCCAGACGCTTGCGGGCATAGTACAGGTCGATCCAGGCGAGCGCCGTGTTCAGGCGCACCTCACGGCCTTCCGCCTCGCTGGCGGTTTGCGCCGCGGCGATGTCAGCGGCGGCCCGATCACGGCCAGCCTGTCGTTTGGCGCCGTTGGGAACCTCCTGGGTCACGCCCAGGGTCGCCATAGTCATGCTGTCGCGGTTGAAGGTCCCGGCGGGCGGGCCGGAGATCGGGAAGTTTCCGAGGCCCACCGCGAGCTTGGGGTCGGGCAGGCGGCCGGCCGAGATGGCCGAGGATTTGGCGGCGACGATGTCCGCGCCCTTGGCCCGGAGGCTGGGCGCGGTCTGGTCGGCGAGTTGGAGCGCCGCGTCGAAGGTCAGCGGCGCGGCCTGGGCGGCGGTCACCAGCAGCGTCGCGCAGGTCAGGGTCAATGCAAGGCGCATCAGTATGGTCCGGTTTGCGGATGGGATCGGAACGGCGGCCGGAAGCGCCGACGACGTCGTGAGCCGTCGGCGCCCCTTCGCCCCACGCCTGGGGATAAGGTCAGGCGCGGGGTTGGAAGCCGATCAGGCCTTGGGCCGTTCGAGCGAACCTTGGTGATCGCCCATGCAGTCGGCGCGCGCGGCCGCGTCGCCCCGCATCATCGCGCAGTCGCATTGAGCGACGCGCACACGACCCGTGGCGTCAGGCGTCGCCGGGACCTTGACGATGGTGCGGAAGACATCGTGCGGGTTCGAAGGCGGCGGCGCGGTGCGATAGGTGAACGCGCCTTGGGGTTGGCCTGCGACGGCCAGGGTGGCGGCCGAGAGGCCGAACGTCAGCGCCGCGGCGCCGACCAGGATGAGATTGCGGGAGGTCATTAGACCCTCCTCCTTACCGAATGAGCGCCCGTCCGATGGGCGGGCTTTCCAGGGCTGAGGGCGTCGGTCGCGGGTCGGCCGGACTCAGGGCGAGTCCGCGCCGTCGCTGACGCCTGCGGTCAGGCCTGCGGTCTGGGAGGGTCGTAGAGGGGCCATGCGCCGACGCCCTCGCGGGTCAAGTCGAGCAGGGCGAAGGTCACGCCTTGATAGGCGACGCTGTGAGTCAGGTTCGCGAGATCGGGCACCGGCGGCGCCACGGTAGCGCAGCCCATCTTGCCCATGCAGTCGGGCGTCATGCCCTTGCAGGGGACGGGCTTGGAAATGGCCTTGGAGGCAGGGGTCTTGGCCATGTCGGCCATCCCCGGCATGTCGGCGCAATCCATGATCGCCATGGCCGCTGCGACGGCGGGCGCTGAGGGCTGAACCATGGTCATCGGCATGGCGCGCGCGGTCGTCTGGCCGAGGAAGCCGACCATCGCGAGCGTCACGACAACTGTGCGGATCAAGCGCCACATGCTGCGGCAGACTTAGGCCGAGGCGCGCAGGTCGGCAAGTTTCAGTTCGGTAAGGTGGTCCAGGCCGGCTAGCTGGCTCGGTCCCGTCGGATCGATACGACGCCCTCGCTGACCACCGGCTGGCCGCAGAACGTGGCCCAGTCCGCCATCATCCGGCGGCGCTTCTCGAACAGGTCGCCCCGGCGATAGGCCGCCTCCACCTTGTCGCCGATGGCGTGGGCCAGGGCCATCTCGGCGGCGTCGCGCGGGTAGTTGGTGCGCTCGCTGGCCCAGTCGCGGAAGGTCGAGCGGAAGCCGTGCGGCACGGCGGGGACCTTCATGCGGCGCAGGACCGCCGTCAGGGTCATGTCAGACAGCGCGCCGCCGCGCGGGGCCACGAACACGAGATCGATCCCCTCGACCCTGGGGAGCGCTTCGAGCAGGGCCACTGCCTGATCGGAGAGCGGAACGCGATGCTCCCGCCCCGCCTTCATGCGGGCGCCGGGAATGGTCCAGGTGCGGGCCTTCAGGTCGATCTCGGCCCAAGTCGCACCCCGGACCTCGCCCGAGCGCGCGGCCGTCAAGATCACGAACTCCAAAGCCCGCGCGCCCATCCCCTCCGCGCCACGGAGATCGGCGATGAAAGCGCCGATCTCTGAAACAGGTAGGGCGGTTCGATGCTCAACGCGGGCGACCTTGGAGGGCTTGGCCAGCAGCTTGTCGAGATGTCCGCGCCACCGGGCGGGATTGAGCCCTTGGCGGTGGCCGCGCGCTGTCGCCCAGTCCAACACCTGCTCGATCCGGCCGCGCAACCGGGTCGCCGTCTCCGTCTTGGCCGTCCAGATTGGCTCCAAGATCGCCAGGATGTGGGTCAGCTCGATGTCGCGGACCAGGAGGTCGCCGATTACCGGCTCGGCGTAGGCGGCCAGGGTGTTCGTCCATTGCTGAGCATGCTTGGCGTTGCGCCAGCCGGCCTCGTGGGCGGCGATATACGCGGCGGTCGCCGCCTTGAAGGTGATGTCCTTCGCCGCGGTGGCACGCCGCGCACTGATGAGCGCGCGGGCTTCCTCAATCGGGTCCAGGCCTTCGCGGATGAGTTCCCGTGCCTTCCGGGCGGCGTTCCGCGCGTCGGCGAGCGGCACGTCGGGATAGCCGCCGAGCCCCATGTCACGGCGTCGGCCGCCCATGGTGGCGCGCAGCACCCAGGTCCGGCCGCCGCCCGGCAACACCTGGAGCGCCAGGCCGGCCACGCCGCCCACGAAATGCAGGCCCGGCGCCGTCAGCTTGGACACCGCCAGCGGTCCGAGTTCCTTGGCCTTGATCGGCATGTCGTCCACCCATCGTCACACCCATCAACAAAGGTGCGATTTGACGATGCGCCATGACGCGTCGTGAGGCTACCGCATTCTTTGAGGCCTTGTGCAGCAAGGGGTGGGTGAGCCGAGGTGAGATGGCGTGAAGTTCTATCGCGGCGGACACCCTCTCCGCCACGAGCCACTGAAATCCTAGCGATTCCTACCGATCGGCGGGCGAGCCCATCATCAGGCCTACAAAGGCGAAAATCGCCTGAATCTTGAGATCGGTTCGTTTGGAGCCGCCATAGCCCGGGCTGGCGACGGACGACAAACGATCAAGAGTAAGCGGCTCGGCGTGAGTCGCTAAGAATTGTATAGATTTAACCGGTGCGGTCTGGGCGAGGATATTCGCCGCGCATGATGTCGCCCTCTTCGATCGAGAGGCCCGCGACCGCCCGTCGAGCATTCCGCGACAAGACACGCGATCTCCAATGCCAAAAGGGGTTGATCTTGCTCTGCCGAATTGGTGGGCGCCCTTTCCGGCGCATGTTCAATCCGCAGGCGGCCGGGGGCGCCGGTCGGATCGTGCGCAAAACGGCTTGACGGTCTCCCAAAGCAGGAATGTATTTGACTAGACAAAAGCGCAATGCGCCGAAAACAGGGGGTCGTCCATGATGACGAAGACGAGCAGCTCGGTCTTGGCTCTGACCATCGCGGCGCTCGCCGCAGCGACCGGCGCAAAGGCTCAGTCCGGTGGTGGAAGTCCTGACGCGGCGGTGTCGGAAGTGGTCGTCACCGGCGAGCACGTCCGATGGCTGGAGGAGTTCAGCGCGGGCGGCAGCCGGCTGGATGTGTGGGGGAAGGAGGCCCCGGCCACCCTGGACGTCATCAACAACGCCACCATCACCACCCGTGGCTTCCTCTTCGTGGAGGAGGCGGCGAACGCAATGCCCGGCGTGACCTCCGGCGGCGCGCCTGGCGACCTGGAGAACTTCCATATCCGCGGGTTCTCCGACACCCAGGTGACGGTGCTGCACAACGGCATCTATGTCGGCCCCTCCGACATGGTGAACCGGCCCCAGAACACCTTCAACGTCGAGAGCGTGGAGATCCTGAAGGGGCCATCGTCGGTCCTCTACGGTCAGGGCGCGATCGGCGGCGCGATCAACGTGACCAACAAAGCGCCGAGCTTCGGCAAGGCCACGACGAACTTCTACGGCGCGCTCGGCAGCTTCGGCACGACCGCCATCGGCGTGGGTTGGACCGGCCCGGTGAAGGACGATCTGGCGGTGCGGATCGACGCCAGCCGGACCTCGACGGACGGTTTCGTCGACCGCACCCATGGCGACTCGACCGACGTCACCCTGACCATGCTCTGGCGTCCGCGCGATGACCTGGATGTCCAGTTCTCGCTCGACGTGCTTCAGGACCATCCGTCCGGCTATTGGGGCACGCCGCTGGTGAGCGCGGCCTTCGCGACCAGCCCGTTGAAGGGCGTGGTGACCACGCCGAACGGCTACACGGTCGACTCGCGGATGCGAGACGTGAACTACAACGTCGGCGACTCCTACATTAAGTCGTCCCAGTATTGGCCCCAGCTCTTCGTCAAATGGCGGCCGAACGAGAACGTCACCCTCGAGAATTACCTCTACTATTTCCGCGCCAAGCGGGCCTGGGTCGACGCCGAGACCTATGCCTTCGATCCGACCACGAACCTCATCACGCGCGACCGCTTCTTCGTCTTCCACGACCAGAAGCTCCTGGGCGACCAGGCCAGCGTCAGCCTGACCTATCCGCTGTTCGGCCTGAAGAACCAGCTCGTCGTCGGCATCGACTACAGCCACCTCGATTTCGTGCGCAAGCGCGGCTTCCCCGATGGCGACAGCGTCGATCCATTCCATCCGAGCGCCGGCCTGTTCGGCCCGATCGTGCCGCGGGTCAGCCCCACCAAGTGGGACGACACGGCCATCTTCTTCGAAGACATCCTGAGCCTGACCGACAACCTGAAGCTCGTGACCGGCAGCCGTTACGACTACCTGTCGATCGATCGCAAGAACTTCAATGCGGATGGCAGCTTCAACGCCGGATCGAGCTTCTCGGCGACCTATGAGCCGGTGACCTATCGGGTGGGCCTGGTCTGGGACATCAACCCGTACATCACGCCCTATCACTCCTACACCACCGGCCAGGACCCCGTCGGCTCCAACATCTTCGTCGTGAACTCCGACGAGAACTTCTCGCTCGGCAAGTCGCGCCAGTACGAGATTGGCGTGAAGGCCAATGCGCCGAACAACCGCGCCTCCATGACCCTCGCCCTGTTCGACATCCGTCGCGACAACGTCCTGCAGTCGATCTCGCCGGACGTGGCTGTCCCGATCGGCAGTGAGGGTTCGAAGGGCTTCGAGGCTACCGGCGACGTGAAGGTCTCTGACCAGTTCACGGTGAATGCGAACCTCGCCTACACCGACGCGAAGTATGACAAGTTCTCCTATGTCGATAGCTCCGGGACGCTCATCGACGCGTCAGGCGCGCGCATCCCGAACTCTCCGAAATGGCTGGCCAACCTGTGGGCCAGCTACACCCAGGTGATGGGGCTGCCGATCGAACTCGGCGGCGGCGTCCGCTATGTGGGCGACCGAACGGGCGACACGGCGGGGAGGCTGAAGCTCAACGCCTATACGACCGTGAACGCCTACGTGACCTACAATGTCACGCCGGACGTCGCGGTTTCGCTGCGCGTCGACAACCTCACGGACAAGGCCTACGCCCAGTCCGCCGACGTCTTTTATCCGTCCCAGATCCTCTTGGGTCGGCCGCGCTACTATCAGGTCGACATCTCGGCGCGGTTCTGAGGTGAGGCGCGTCGGAGGCGCGGCATGAAGGCTCTGGCATGGTTCCACAGGTGGATTGGCATCGGGCTTTGCCTGATGTTCGCCACCTGGTTCGCGACCGGCGCCGTGATGGTCTTCGTCGCCTTCCCGGCGCTTCCCGAGGCCGACCGGCTCGCCCACAGCGCCGCCATCGACTGGAGCCGCGTGCGCCTCTCGCCCCTGGAGGCGCGCCAGAGGCTCGGTCCGGCAGGCCCTCTTGTCCTGGCGGAGGGCCTGCATGGACCGCAGTTCGTCGCCCGGGACGCCAAGGGGCTTGCGGTGGCGGTGGACGCGCAGACCGGGGCCGCTCAGGCGCCGGTGCGCGCCGCGGACGCGCGGGCGATCGCCCAGGCCTTCGCCGGCCGCTCCGTGGCGAGCGTGAGCGACCCCTTCGACTATGATCAATGGGTCGTCCACCAGCAGTTCGACCCATGGCGGCCGTTCTATCGCGTGCGCCTGGCCGATCCGGAGAAGACCGAACTTTACGTCTCGGTCCGCACCGGGCAGGTGCTGCAGCGCACCCGGGAGCAGGAGCGGGCCTGGAACTGGGTCGGCTCGGTGATCCACTGGATCTATGTGGTCCCGATCCGAAAATCCTTCGCCGTCTGGGACTGGACGGTCTGGGTCCTGTCCCTGGTCGGCTTGACCACGGTCGTCGCCGGTCTCTGGCTCGGCGTCTCGCGCACCTCCAAGAAGATGCGCAGCAAACGGCCCGACGTCTCGCCGTTCCGGGGCCTGCTCCGCTGGCACCACATCCTGGGCCTGGGGGCAGGAGCCTTCGTCCTGGCCTGGATCACCAGCGGCTGGCTCTCCATGGATCATGGGCGACTGTTCTCGGAAGGGCTCGCCGCGGAGGCCGCCGCCCGGACCTACGCCGCCTCGGCGGATGGCGCGCCGCCGCGGACCCCCGGCCCGGCCAGTCTCTCGCGCCTCGCCGGCGCGACAGAAGTGGCGTTCGAACCCGTCGCGGGCCGATTGATCGCGGCCGGCCGAGGACCCGACGGCTCCAAGGTGCTGGTCCCGGACGGGCAGGGCGGCGGCGAAGTCCATCCTCGCCTGCCCGAGGATCTGCTGCTCGGCGCGGTACGTCGCGCCTGGCCCCAGGCCAGGGTCTCCGGCGTCGAGCCGGTCGTGGCCGATAGCGCCTATGCGAAAGCGGAAGGGCTGTCGTCCGACGCCGTGCTTGTCAGGCTGGGAGGCGGCCATCCGGTCCGCCTCTATCTCGATGGGCTGAGCGGCCGGATCCTGGTCGCGATGGACCCAAGCCGCGAGGCCTATGCCTGGGTCTACTACATGGTTCACACCTACAACTATCCCGGCCTTGCCGAGCATCCGGCGTTGCGGATCGCCATCCTGCTCGTGCCGCTCAGTGCAGGCTTCGCGTTCTCAGTGACGGGGGTCATTGTTGGCGTACGCCGCCTCCGCGCCTTCGTTCCCGCCAAGTCCCACAAGTCCTAGGAGAGACGCATGCCGGCCGCCAAGGATCAGCTCTATCTGCTCGCGCCCGGCTTCTACAACGGGGGCCTGGGGCCGCTCTATTGCGGCGACTCCGTCGCCGTCGAAGGCCTGCTCAGCTTCTGCCCGGCGCTTCGCGATCAGGTCGAGGTCCACTACCTGCCCTTCGCCCGGCCGCGCGCGCCGCTGGTCGAGGCGCTTGGGGAAGATCGCCAATCCGCGCCGGTTTTGATCCTCGCCGACGGCACAACCCCGGCCGACGGTGGGCTGACGCCGAGGACGGCGCAGGGGCGGCTCTATTTCGACGACGAGCGGCTCATCCGCCGCTACCTGTCCAGCCAGTACGATCAGCCGATGGCTGGCTGAGCTAGCGGGCGGGCTCGAACCGGCCCACCAGGCGATGGCGCGCACCCGGATGCCAAAGGCGCGCCAGGGTGACCGGAACCTCGGCGTTCCAGGTCCGCCGCTCCACCACCAGGCAGGCCGAGCCGACCGGCACATCGAGCGCCGCCGCGACCGCCTCGGTGGCCTCGCTGGCGGTGATTACATGTTCGGCCTCGGTCCAGGGGACGTGAGCCAGGAGCCAGGGGCCTGGGGCCACGGAATCTAGCGGGTGGCAGGTGATCCCGGGCGCCGCGTCGACATTCACCAGTCGCTCTTCCATCTGCAGCGGCAGGCCGTCGGACAGATGTACGCACCGAATCCAGAGCAGCTGGGTGGAGCGCGTGACGCTGAGGAGATTGCGCTTCTCGGGGTCGTCCTTGACGAACTCGCACTCCAGGAGGCGGTAGCTGTATTCCGCCCCCGAGCGCGCGACCAGGTCCGCCGTGTTCCAGATCTCGAAGACCGGCCGCTCCTGCGCGCGCTCGGCGACCACGGTGCCAACCTTGCGCCTGCGCTGCAGCAGTCCTTCGCTGGCCAGGCTGGCGATCGCCTTGTTGACCGTCATCCGCGAGGTGCGGAAATGGGCCTTTAGGTCCAGCTCGGCCGGAATGCGCGTGCCCGGCCGCCAGGCCCCGTCGAGAATGGGCTGCGCCAAGGCGCGGCGGATCTGCAACCAAACCGGGCCATCACCATCCAGCCGCAAGGGCTCGAGGCTCATGTCCACCATCGAATCCGGGTCCGTCTTTGCGCGGGTGGCGACCGTGGCGGGCAAAATCCAACTCCAGTGAGAGTTGAGTGTAGCGGGGCCACGGGCGGGTTCAAAGACTTCGTAACAGTGAGACGCGAGCCATCAGCCCGGCGCCCCTTGATGGGCGCCGGCCTGGCGCGTCTGCAAATCGACCCATCGCGTCCGAGAAGGCCGCGACGTCGGTCGTCGCGGCCGGAAAACGGCGTCGCGAGGCCTTGCTTATAACCCATGGGGGGGGATAGGTTCAAGGTCAATTCCCGAGACGAGTTCCCATGACCCCCTTCACTGATTTGCTCGCCCAGGGCACGGCGCACGCCTGGCTCTTCATTCCCAGCGCGATCATGCTCGGCGCCCTGCATGGGCTCGAACCCGGCCACTCCAAGACGATGATGGCCGCGTTCATCATCGCGGTGCGCGGGACCATCCGTCAGGCGGTGCTGCTGGGGCTGGCGGCGACCCTCTCCCACACGCTGATCGTCTGGGTGATCGCCCTGGGCGGTCTCTATCTTTGGCGCGGCGTCGATAGCGCGACCCTGGAGCCCTATTTCCAGCTCGCCTCGGGCGTCATCATCGTCGGCATGGCCGTCTGGATGATCTGGCGGACCCGCCAGGACCAGGCGCTCGCGGCGCTTGGCGGCCCTGACCATCACCACGATCACGATCACGACCACGGTCACCATCATCACGACGGCCGCGGCGGACATGGTCATTCGCATGGGGATCACGACCATCACCATGACGAGGCGCGCCGCATCGACACCGGCCACGGTCTCCTGCGGCTCGAAGTCTTCGAGGACGGCGCGCCCCCGCGGTTTCGGCTGTTCGCGGAACGTGGCGCGCCCTGGCGCCCTGATCAGGTGCGGTTGGAGACCGAGCGGCCGGACGGAGCGCGGCGGTCGTTTCCGCTGACCGCCGGCGCCGGCTATCTGGAGTCCGTCGACGAGATCCCGGAACCTCATGAGTTCATCGTCAGGCTGACTCTGAGCCACGGCGACCATGCCCATAGCTACGATGTCGCGTTCATGGAGCACGGCTCCGACGCCCACGATGCGATGCATGATGAAGTGCGCGGCCTCGACGTCAGCGCGGGCGGCTATCAAGACGCGCACGAACTCGCCCACGCCAACGATATCCGCCGCCGCTTCGCCGGCCGCGACGTCACGACCGGACAGATCATCATGTTCGGCCTGACGGGCGGGCTCATCCCGTGCCCCGGCGCCATCACGGTTCTGCTGCTCTGCCTGCAGCTCAAGCAGGTCGCTCTGGGCGCCGTGTTGGTGCTCTGCTTCAGCATCGGCCTGGCGCTGACCATGGTGACGTCCGGCGTGGTCGCCGCGGTGAGCGTCAAGCAGGTCTCGAAGCGCTGGGACGGCTTCGGCGAGATCGTCCGCAAGGCGCCGTTCGTTTCCGGCCTCGTGATCCTGGCGATCGGCCTCTATATCGGTGTGAACGGTTGGCTCGCCCTTCCGAGGTGACCACGTCCGACGCGCGGAGGGAGACCAGACTTGAGCCATGTCACGGACAAGCAACTGCTGAACCGCCTGCGCCGCGCGAACGGTCACCTCTCGACCATCGTCGGCATGATCGAGTCCAACCGTGACGGCCTCGAGATCGCCCAGCAGATGCAGGCGGTGATCCGCGCCCTGGAAAGCGCCAAGGCGGTCCTCATCCGCGACCATATCGACCATCATCTGGAGGCGGTGGTCGGCCCGCTTCCAGCGGAGACCCGCGAGAAGCTGGCCAAGCTTGGGGACCTCGCCAAGCTGCTTTGAGGCCGGTCGCCAAGCGCGGCGGCGAGGCGTTCGAACGCGAGGGCCAGACCTGGCCGCGCCCAGCCCGCGGCGACATCAGAGCGCGTTTGCGCACGGCATTCCATTGTTACGCGAACCAGGTTCCGTTTTCCGCCGAACCGACACAGACTGCCTGCGACTCCATGCTGGAGCGGGCCGTGGAGGCCCGCGTGTGGAGCGTTTTGGGGGTTTCGATGTACAGAATGCTTGCAGCCGGTGTCGGCGCGCTCGCCCTTGCGGGCGCGGCTTCCGGCGCCCAGGCGGCCAATCTCTTGGTCAATGCGGGATTTGAGTCGGGCGGTCTCTCGCCCTGGGCGCAAACCGCGGACTATTCCAGCTACGTCTCCGGCGACTGGAGCGTCACCTCGGTCGGCGCCCATTCGGGGACCTATGCGGCGACCGACGTCGGCAACAAGCTCATCGAGCAGGACTTCGCCGGTGTCGCGGCCTCCGCGATCACCGAGGTTTCCTTCTGGATGCGGCACCCGGGCTCATCCTCTGGCCCCGCGGCGGTCTTTTTCCGCTACTCCGACGCGTCGACCCATGAGGCGATCGTCTATTCCAGCAGCACCGACTGGCAGTTCTTCAACGTCACCAGCTTCCTGGATACCTCCAAGACCCTGACGGGCTTCGGCATCTACGGTTGCGACTGTGGCGAAGGCCTGGCCTCGACCACCATGGTCGACGACGTCATGGTCGACGGCCCCGGCGGCGCGCCCGGCGTGCCGGAACCGGCCACCTGGGCGATGATG
>CAMFHW010000076.1 GCA_945952175.1 uncultured Phenylobacterium sp.
ACAGCTTCGGGCGGCCATCGACGGCGACGTCAGAGGCGGACCCGCCGGAGCCGTGGCTGAACGCGCGGTCCTTGTCCTTGGACTTGTCGGAATGAAGTCCGGGCATGGGATGTCTCCATCTGGCGCGGCGGGGTCGCCGCGTCCGGACCTGATCAACGCTTCGCGCGGGCCCCGGTTGCTAGCCGGTCGGCCAGCCCAGGGCGTTGCGCAGGCGGATGCCGCTGGCATGCAGGCTGGTGGACCAGACGTCCCTGAGCGGCGCCAGGCTGTCCATCGCGATCACGGCCGCACCCTGGGCGGCCAGGGCGGCCGGCAGGTCGGTCAGGGTCTCCAGGGCCAGAGGTTCGACGGCCTCGCGGGCGACCCACATGCCGGCGTCGTCGAGGCTCTCGAAAAGCGGAGGCGGGAGCTCGTAGCGGTGGATGGCGGCGGCGGCCAAGCGCTCCAGCCACGCGGTCTCGACATGGACGGCCCAGCGGGCGCCAGCCGGCAGGTAGCGGTCGCGATCCTCGGCCGTGGTCGCAGGCGTCGCGCGCAGCAGGATGCGCGGGCAATCGCGGGGGAACAGGTACATGGCCTGCCAGTCGTCCTCGATCGCCCAGACGAGCGGGCCGTTCAGCCAGTCCATGCCCGGCGCGCGCTGCGAGGGGACCGCCACCGGCCGCGGAACGAAGCGGGCGATGCCCGGATCCTCGCTGAAATGGAACAGACGCATGGCGAGACCTCTTCGCCGCGTTGCCCCGGCGCCGCTTTTTCTATAGCAAGCCGCGCGAAACCTTCGCGAAAGCCGCCTCTCCCCTCATGCCCGAACTTTACGACGTCGCCGCGATCGGCAACGCCATCGTCGACGTGATCGCCCCGGCCGACGACGCCTTCCTGTCCGCCCACGGCCTGGACAAGGGCGCGATGATGCTGGTGGACGAGGCCCGCAGCGCCGAACTCTACGCCCACATGCAGCCGGGCCTGGAGACCTCGGGCGGTTCCGCCGGCAACACCATCGCCGGCGTGGCGAGCTTCGGCGGCCGCGCGGCCTATCTGGGCAAGGTGGCCAAGGACCAGCTGGGCGAGGTCTTCGCCCACGACATGCGCGCCATCGGCGCCCATTTCGACACCGCCCCGCTGATCGGCGGCCCGGCCACGGCGCGCAGCCTGATCAATGTGACGCCCGAGGGCGAGCGCACCATGTGCACCTTCCTGGGCGCCTCGACCGAATTCACCCCGGAAGACGTCGAGGCCTCGGTGATCGAGGGCGCCAAGATCGTCTATCTGGAAGGCTATCTGTTCGACGCGGAAGCCGCGCGGCGCGCCTTCGCCAAGACGGCGGGCTTGGCGCGAGCCTCAGGCCGAATGGTGGCGCTGACCCTCTCGGACGGCTTCGTGGTCGAGCGCCATCGTGAGGGATTGCTCGCCTTCCTGGAGACCCAGGTCGACCTGGTGTTCGCCAACGACACCGAGGCCATGAGCCTGTTCCAGACCCCCGACTTCGACGCGGCGCTGTCGGCCCTGCGCTCGCGGGTGAAGCTCTGCGCCGTGACCAAGGGCGCCCAGGGCTCGGTGATCGCCGCCGGCGCCGAAACCTTCGCCGTTTCCGCCTATCCGGTGGAGAAAGTCGTGGACACGACCGGCGCGGGCGACCAATACGCGGCCGGGTTCATGTTCGGCCTCGCCACCGGCCGGCCGCTCAATGTCTGCGGCCAGCTGGGCAGCCTGGCGGCCGCCGAGGTGATCTCGCACTACGGCCCCCGGCCCCAGGTCCGCCTGGCGGATCTGGCGGCGCAAAAGGGACTCTAGATCATGGCCCGCACGGCCGAAGTCGTCCGCAACACCAAGGAAACCCAGATCGAGGTGAGCCTCGACCTGGACGGGACCGGCGTCTCCGACGTCTCGACCGGGGTGGGCTTCTTCGACCACATGCTGGACAGCTTCGCCCGCCACGGCGGCATCGACCTGAAGGTCAAGACGGTCGGCGACCTGCACATCGACTTCCACCACACGGTGGAAGACACCGGCATCGTCATCGGCCAGGCGGTGAACAAGGCGCTGGACGGCTTCAAGGGCATCCGCCGCTTCGGCCACGCCTATGTGCCGATGGACGAGACCCTGACGCGGTGCGCCATCGACCTGTCGAACCGGCCCTACCTGATCTGGAAGGTGGCGTTCAAGACGCCGAAGATCGGCGAGATGGACACCGAGCTGTTCAAGGAATTCCACCACGCCTTCGCCATGAACTGCGGCGCCTGCGTGCACCTGGAAACCCTGTACGGGGACAACAGCCACCACATCGCAGAGAGCGGTTTCAAGGCGCTCGCCAGAGCGCTGCGCGCGGCGGTGGAGCTGGACCCCAAGACCCACGGCCACGCCCCCTCCACCAAGGGCGTGCTCTAGGATCATCCCATGCAGAGCGTCGCCCTGATCGACTACGGGTCGGGCAACCTTCGCTCGGCCGAAAAGGCCCTCGTCCGCGCGGCCAATGGCGCAGCCGAGATCAAGGTCACCTGTGCGCCGGAGGAGATCCTGGCCGCCGACCGCATCGTGCTGCCGGGCGTCGGCGCCTTCGCCGCCTGCATGCGCGCCTTCCAGGCCCGGCCGGGCCTGGAGGAGGCGTTGAACGAGGCGGTGCGGCAGGGCGGCAAGCCGTTCCTGGGCATCTGCGTCGGCATGCAGCTGGTCGCCAGCCGCGGGCTGGAGTTCGGCGAGACCAAGGGTCTCGACTGGATCGCCGGCGACGTGAAGCGGATCGAACCCACCGACCCGCTGGCCAAGGTGCCGCACATGGGCTGGAACGGTTTGATCGACCCGCGCGGACCGGCCCCGATCGCCGGGATCGGCGAGGCCCCGATGTACTTCACCCACTCGTTCGCCTTCTTCCCGACGGACGAGGCCGACGTCGCCGCCTGGGTCGACCATGGCGGCAAATTCGCCGCGGCGGTCGCCAAGGCCAATGTCGCGGGGGTACAATTCCACCCTGAAAAGTCGCAGAGCGCCGGGCTTGCCCTCCTGGCGCGGTTCCTGGAGTGGCGACCGTGATCCTCTATCCCGCCATCGACCTGAAGGACGGCCAGTGCGTGCGCGTCCTGCAGGGCGACCTCGACAAGGCGACCGTGTTCAACAACTCGCCGGGCGACCAGGCCCGCCGCTGGGCCGACGACGGCTTCCACTGGATCCATGTGGTCGACCTGAACGGGGCCGTGCAGGGCCAGGCGGTGAACGGCGCGGCGGTCGAGGCGATCCTCGAGGCGGTAAGCGTGCCGGTGCAGCTCGGCGGCGGCATCCGCTCGCTGAAGGACGTCGAACGCTGGATCGAGGCCGGGGTCAGCCGGGTGATCCTGGGCACGGTGGCCGTGACCGAGCCGCAGATCGTGCGCGAGGCCGCCCGCCTGTGGCCCGAGCAGATCGCCGTCAGCGTCGACGTGCGCGGCGGCAAGGTGGCGACCCAGGGCTGGACCGAGAGCTCCGACCTGGACGCCGTGACGGTGGCCAAGCGGTTCGAGGATGTGGGCGTCGGCGCCCTGATCATCACCGACATCGACCGCGACGGCACGGTGATGGGCTTCAATGTCGACGCCTTCGGGGCCATCGCCGACGCGGTGGCGATCCCGGTGATCGCCGCGGGCGGCCTGGCCAGCGTGGACGACATCGTCAAGCTGAAGGCGCGCAAAGGCACGCCGATCGCCGGCGCCGTGCTGGGCCGGGCGCTCTACAACGGGGCGATCACCGCCGAGGAAGCCCTGAAGGTGGCGGCGTGACGCTGAAAGTCCGGGTGATCCCTTGCCTGGACGTCAAGGACGGCCGGGTGGTGAAGGGGGTGAACTTCGTCTCCTTGCGCGACGCCGGCGATCCGGTGG
Source organism: uncultured Phenylobacterium sp. (assembly GCA_945952175.1). Classification (GTDB taxonomy): domain Bacteria; phylum Pseudomonadota; class Alphaproteobacteria; order Caulobacterales; family Caulobacteraceae; genus Phenylobacterium. The sequence continues at coordinate 3,846 of CAMFHW010000076.1, forward strand.
AGCAGGCCACGGCCTATGACGCGGCGGGCGCCGACGAGCTGATGTTCCTCGACATCACCGCCAGCCACGAGCGGCGGGGCGCGATCCTCGACGTGATCGCGCGGACGGCCGACGTCTGCTTCATGCCACTGTCGGTGGGGGGCGGGATCCGCCAGGTGGAAGACGCGCGTCGCCTGCTGCTGGCCGGCGCCGACAAGATCAGCGTCAACACCGCGGCGGTCGAGAACCGCGACCTGATCAGCGCCTGCGCCGACGCCTTCGGCTCGCAGGCCGTGGTGGTGGCGATCGACGCCAAGCACGGGCCTTCGGTCTCGGGTGATCCGGGCCGCAACGCCGGCTGGCGGGTGTTCACCTATGGCGGTCGGACCGACACCGGCCTCGACGTGGTCGAGTACGCGGTCGACGCGGTGAAGCGGGGGGCCGGCGAGATCCTGCTGACCTCCATGGACCGCGACGGCGCCAAGACCGGCTACGATCTCGACCTCCTGAAGGCCGTGACCGACGCGGTGAGCGTGCCGGTGATCGCCTCGGGCGGGGCCGGCAATGCGCGGCACATGGTCGAGGCGGTGACCAAGGGCGGCGCCGACGCCGTGCTGGCCGCCTCCATCTTCCACTTCGGGGAGGTCTCCATCGGCGAGGTGAAGCGCGCGATGGACCAGGCCCACATTCCCGTTCGCCTCACGGAGGTCGTCGCATGAGCCGTTTCGCCGAGGTGCTGGAACGCCTGTCCGCCACGCTGGAAGAGCGCAAGGGGGCGAGCCCGGAGAGCTCCTACACCGCCAAGCTGCTGTCGGAAGGCGTCGAACGCTGCGCCAAGAAGCTGGGTGAGGAGGCGGTCGAGGTGGTGATCGCCGCGGTCGCCAAGGACAAGGACGGCCTGGCGGCGGAAAGCGCCGACCTGATCTACCACTTCCTGGTCACCCTGACGGCGGCCGGGGTGAGCCTCGACGACGTCGCCTCCTGGCTGGAAAGCCGCGAAGGCCGCTCTGGCCTGGAAGAGAAGGCCTGGCGCGGGAAGTCCGAACGCTAGGCTAGCGGTCCGGCCAGGATAGGCTGGCCGGCGCCGACGGTGGGGCCGGGGCGCCGCGCTCGCGGGCCATGATGCCGACGCCCAAGATCACCGCCACGCAGACCAGGAAGACCACGAGCTCGACTCGCCGCTCGACGGCACGGCGCTCCGACGGGGTGAGCACGCGCGCCTCGGGATCGCGATGGGTCATGCCGCGCGCTCCAGACCGGCCGGCCGGCGCGCCAGCCAGACGTCGCGACCCCGCCTGTGCAGGCGCCGCTCGACCACATAGCCGTGGGCGCGTAGGCGCCGGTGCGGAGCATCGGCCGAACCCGGCGCAGCGGGCGTGGTCTGGACGATGAGGCGGCCGCCGTCGCAGAGGCGCGGACCGTGGTCGAGCAGGGATTCCAAGGCCGGCGCATCGCAGACTCCCGCGACCAGCAGCACCTGCGCCTCGGCCATGGCCGGGAAGGCGTCGGCGCGGACATAGCCCACCTGCTGATAGCCGTGTCGGCACAGCCAGATCAGGGTCGGCAGGCCGTGCGGGCCAGTGACACGGATGACGCTGTCGGGATCGACGCCGGCCTCTGCGAGAAGCCGGCTGAGGGGATCGGACATGGAAATATCCTCGGGCGTGAACACCCGAGGATCGTGCGCCAGGGCCCCGTCAGGCTTCGATGGGAACCCCGGCCCCGGCGCGTAAGGGCGCCATCAAGGCGCTACTTCTTCTCCAGCATCAGCTGGCCCTCGTGCTGGACGCGGTCCTTCACCATGCCGGCCATGGCGGCGAGCATGGCGGGCAGCATGACCTCCATCACAACCGCCGCGTCCTGGACCTCGACATTGCCGGTGATCGCCTGGCCCATGGCCTTCACGTCGAAGTCCATGCGGTCGCCGGTCCAGTTCGTCTTGAGCGCCTTGGCGGCCGAGGGGCCGAACTGACCCCCGATCTTTTCGAAGCCCTCGGCGATCCGCCGGCGGGCCTCGTCGCGGCCGAGCCGGTGCGGAATGGAGATGTGGATCGGTTGGGACATGTCGGCCTCCTGACAGAGGGGAACGAAACGGGGCCACAAGGGTTCAATTTATGTGGGGGTTCCGATGCGGGTGCGCGTTTCGTCCATCGCTGTCTTGTTTGGGCTGGCCGTCGCGGGTTCGGCCTGGGCTGGACCGTGCCAGGCGCCCGCGCCGGCCGTAGGCGCGGAGCTGCATGGGCCGGTGCTGCATGTGCTCGACGGCCATCGTCTCTGCATCGCGCTCGGCGCGACGCCGGATCGCTGGGTCGCGGTCAGCTTGGCGCAGAACGGACTGACCCATGCCTCGGCATCGAGCCCGCGGCCGCGCGGCGCCTTGATGGCCGCGGCGTTCGGCCAGAACGTCACCTGCAAGGTGGTCGGACGCGACGGCGGGACGGCGCTCGCCGCCTGCATGCTCGATGGCCAGTCGGTGGACCGGCTGGCGGACCACGCCCATGCGAGCCAGGACGGGCAGTTCTGGCGGTAAAGAACTCCTCCGGGTGTCATCCCGGAAAGCGCGTCAGCGCTTGTCCGGGACCCAGACGCGCACGGCTTTCAGGATAGATCAGTGCTTATGGGTCCCGGTCTTCCGCTACGCGGAAACCGGGATGACACTCGAGGGTGGGCCACCATTCGTCCCCCGAAGCCGGTGACGAGCGGCGAACGGCACGACCGATCGTCCCAGCCTGTCCGCCGGTCATCACAAGGCGGCTTTTCCGGTGGGCGGAGCTGAGCAAGCCTGGGCCTATGACCCAGCTCTCCCTTCGCCTTCTGCTCTGCGCCGGCGTCGCGGCCGCCGCCCTCCCCGCCCAGGCCGCCGAACCCGGCTGGGCGCATTATGGCGGCGACGCCGGAGGCCAGCGCTATTCGCTCGCCGCCCAGATCAACGTGGCCAATGTGCGAAAGCTGAAGCCGGCCTGGACCTATTCGACCGGCGACCTCGCCAGCAAGGGCGCTGCGATGAAGCGGGCGGCGTTCGAGGCCACGCCGATCCTGGCCGGCGGGCGGCTCTATCTGTGTTCGCCGTTCAACGAGGCGAGCGCGCTCGATCCGGGGACGGGCAAGCAGGTCTGGCGGTTCGACCCGAAGATCGACCCCGGCCTCAACTATCCGAACAGCTACAACTGCCGGGGGCTGACCTATTGGCGGAATCCCTCGGCGCCCGCGAACGCGCCCTGCGCCGAGCGGATCTTCATGGCCACCAACGACCGGCGGCTGTTCGCGCTGGACGCCGCCACCGGCAAGGCCTGCGCCGGGTTCGGCCGCAACGGAGTGGTCGACGCCATTCCGGGCGTGAAGCTGTCGCGGCCCGGCGGGGCGCAGATCACCTCGCCGCCGGTGGTGGCCGCGGGCGTGGTCGTGGTCGGCTCGTCCATCGACGACAACCAGAAGGTCGAGGAGACCTCGGGCGCGGTGCACGGCTTCGACGCGGTGACCGGGGCGCTGAAATGGGCGTGGGATCCGCTGGCCGACGCCAAGCCCGCGATCGTGGCGGGGGCGGCCAATGTCTGGGCACCGATGTCGGTGGACGAGGGCCGCGGCCTGGTCTTCCTGCCGACCTCGAGCCCCAGCCCCGACTTCTATGGCGCCCAGCGGCCGGGCAATGATGGCCACGCCAATTCGGTGGTGGCGCTGAAGGCGCAGACCGGCCAGTTCGTCTGGGGGTTCCAGACCACGCATCACGATGTGTGGGACTATGACGTGCCGGCCCAGCCGACGCTCGGCATGGTGACCTACAAGGGGGTGACCGCGCCGGCGGTGATCCAGACCACCAAGCAGGGGTTGCTGTTCACGCTGAACCGCGACACCGGCCAGCCGATCATCCCGGTGGTGGAGAGGCCCGTGCCGCAGGGCGGGGCGATCGGCGAGAGCCTGTCGCCGACCCAGCCCTTCCCCGTGGCGCCCCGCCAGCTCGCGCCCAACCGCGTGCGGCCGGCGGACGCCTTCGGGCTGACCCCCTGGGACCGTGACGCCTGCAGGAAGCTGATCGCCGGCGCGCGCAACGACGGCATGTACACGCCGCCCTCGACGCAGGGGACCATCCTCTATCCGTTCACCGGCGGCGGCTCGAACTGGGGCGGGATCGCCTATGACCCGGGCCTGGGCGTGGTGTTCGCCAACACCTCGGCGGCGATCCACAAGGTGACCCTGATCCCGCAGGACCGGTTCAAGGCCGAGCGGGCGGCCCATCCCGACACCGAGATCAGTCCGAACCAGGGCGCGCGCTATGCGATGAAGCGCGAGCTGCTGCGCTCGCCGCTCGGCCTGCCGTGCAATCCGCCGCCATGGGGCGAGCTGACCGCCGTGGACATGCACGACGGCCACGTGATGTGGAGTGTGCCGCTGGGCACGACGGAGGACCTGGCGCCTGGCTCGCAGCTGGTGCTGAAAGGGGCCGGCACGCCCAATTTCGGTGGCCCGATCGTCACCGCCGGCGGCCTGGTCTTCATCGGCGCGGCCATGGATAACTATCTGCGCGCCTTCGAGGCGCGGACCGGCAAGGCGCTGTGGCGCGGCCGCCTGCCGGCCGGAGGCCAGGCGACGCCGATGACCTATGTATGGAAGGGCCGGCAGTACGTGGTGATCGCCGCCGGGGGCCACGCCAAGTCCGGCACCCGGCGCGGGGACCAGGTGGTGGCGTTCGCATTGCCGTAGGGAGGACGAACCTCCACTCCGTCATCCCGGGCCTTGTGCCCGGGATCCCTGTCGAGGGCCCGCGCGATCCGGACAGGATGTGGCGATGCCCCGGACCGGAACAGACTCAAAGCAGCGGATAGAGGGATCCTGGGCACAAGGCCCAGGATGACGGGGTAGAGGTGGATAGGTCGCGGATTTTCGTGGCGCCTCTTCCCTTGGCTCCGCTTAGCGGCAATCTGGGGCGATGAACTTCAATTCGCTCACCGTGCGCATCCTCATCGGCCTGGTCGCGGGCCTCGTGCTGGGGGCGCTGCTGCCCGGCTGGCATCTCGCCGCCCAGGACCGGATCGTCGGCGCCGCCGACGCGATCGGCGGCGTCTGGCTCGACTCGCTGCGGATGACGATCATCCCGCTGGTCTTCTCGCTGCTGGTCATCGGGGTCGCCCAGGCGGCGGGCTCGGTGAAGGGCGGCGGCCTGCCCGGACGCACGCTCGTGGTGTTCGGGGTGATGCTGCTGGTCTCGACCACCATCGCGGCGCTGGCGACCCCGGCCCTGCTCGACATCTGGCCCGCGCCCAAGGCGGCGGCCGAGGCGCTGCGGGCCTCGGCGAGCGGCCAGGCCTCGCAGATCCCGCCCTCCCCGCCCCTGGCCGAATGGCTGAAATCCTTCGTGCCGGCCAATCCGATCAAGGCGGCCGCGGATGGGGCGATGGCGGGCATCGTGTTCTTCGCCCTGGTGTTCGGCTTGGCGGCGATCCGCCTTGGAGAGGCTCGCCGAGCGGCTTTGCTCGGCTTCTTCGATGCGGTGCAGGCGGCGATGATGGTGATCGTCGACTGGGTGCTGCAGGTCGCGCCGCTGGGCGTGTTCCTGCTGGCGGTGGTGGTCGGCGCGCGGACCGGCTTCGGCGCGGTGGGGGTGCTCGGCCAGTATGTGGTCGTGGTCTCGATCATGTGCCTGATGGCCGGGGTGCTGGGCCTCTTGATGGCGATCTTCGGGGGACGGGTCGGACCAGGCCGGCTGTTCGCGGCCCTGATCCCGGTGGAAGCCATGGCGATCTCGACCCAGTCATCGCTGGCCTCGTTGCCGGTGATGCTGGAGGCGACCGAGAAGCTCGGCGTGCCGCAGCGCGTGCGCGGCCTGGTGCTGCCGATGGCGGTGGCCCTGTTCCGGATCACCAGCCCGGCGGGCAACATCGCCGTGGTGATCTATGTGGCCCACGTCTATGGCGTGCACCTCGATCCGGCGCGGTTGGCGATCGGCATCCTGGTGGCGGCCATGGTCAGCCTGGCGGCGGTTGGCGTGGCGAGCTCGATCACCTTCTTCACCACCCTGGTGCCGATCTCGATGGCCATGGGCGTGCCGATGGACCTCCTGCCCCTGCTGCTGGCGGTGGAGACCCTGCCCGACTTCTCGCGCACCATCGGCAATGTGACCGGCGACGTCGGCGTCACCGCCTGGGCGGCGCGCTGGGGCAAGAAAGGCGAGGCCGAAGTGGCGGAGGCGGCTTAGTCTTCCTCTCCCCCTTGGGGGAGAGGACCGAGGTGGGGGGGACGCGGCGTTTCAACCCGCAAGGCCTCGCCGGCTGAAGGACCCCCTCACCTAACCTCTCCCCCTGGAGGGGGAGAGGAATGGCTAGGTCCTGCGCTTGCGCTTGAGCGCGACGTAGAGCGCGCCTTCGCCGCCGTGGCGGCGGTGGGACTCGGCGACGCCGGCGACGATCTCGCGCAGGTGCGGGGCGGCCAGCCATTCGGGGGTCAGGCGGCGCAGGACGCCGTCGCCACGCAGGCCCTTGCCGGTGATCACCAGGACGGCGCGGTCGCCGGCGTTCCAGCATTCGAGCACGAAGCGCTCCAGCGCCACGCGGGCCTGGTCCTGGCCGAGGCCGTGCAGGTCGATGTGCGAGCCGATCGGGTCGCGCTCGCGGGCGATGCGGCGATGGCGGCGGGGCTCGATGGCCTCGGCGGCGTTGCGCGGCGCAGGCGGAGCAGCGCGTTGCGGCGGCGGGATCCGGGCGGCCGGCGCCTGGGGGTCAATGGTCGAGGCCGGCATCTCCTCGGCGGCCTTCGGCACGGCGCGGCCGGGAAACGGATGGACGGTGGAGGCCACCAGGCCCCAGAGTTTCAGTTCGTCCGGTCGGATCGGCCGCTTCACGGACGCGGGACCAGGCGGTGCATGCGAAGGGTGTGGCGGACCCGACCCGCCTCGGCCCCGGCGGCGGCGCCCTGGCCGAGATAGAGGTCGGCGCGAATGTCGCCCTTGATCGCGCCGCCGGTGTCGAGGGCCGTGACCACGCGGCGATAGGTCGGGAAGGCGCCGTTGAGGATGGGTGCGGTCCCGTCGATCCAGAAGAGTTCGCCCGAGGCGTGGCGGCTGAGGTCGACGGCGATGGCGCGGCCGGCCGGCAGGGGCAGGCCCGCGGCGCCGATCGGCGGCAGGCCGTCGTCAGGGGTCAGGCGAAAGAAGGCGTAGCGCGGATTGAGCCGCATGATCGCGTCGGCGTCCGGCCCCCGATGGGCGGCGAGCCAGGCGCGGATCGCCTCGCCGGAAGTGTCGTTGGCCGCGAGCAAGCCCTTGTCGCGCATCGGGTTGGCGATGCCGATGAAGGTCTGGCCGTTGTTGGCGGCGTAGAGCGCCTTCTGCCGCTTGCCGGTCTCGAAGGTCAGCACGCCGGAGCCCTGGATCTGCAGGAAGAACAGATCCTCGGGCCGCATCCAGGCGAGCGGCGCGCCGGCGCCTTTGGTCTCGATCCAGGTGCGGTCGGGATAGGGGCCCAGCGAGCCGTCGGGCGCCTTGCGCAGCACGTCCTTGCCCGAGGCGCCCCCGAGCACGAGGTCGGTCGGCTTGCCGCGCACCGGCATGGAGAACTCCGCGTCGGGCTTGGAGCGCGCGGGATATTCCGGGGCGAAGTAGGCGGTGAGCACACCCTCGCCGGCCAGGGCCTCGGGGCGGAAATTGTCCTCGAAGAAGGCGCGGGCCTCGGGCTCGCCCAGCAGGTCGACGCTCAGCGCGCGACGGCAGACCACCGCCATGGCCGGATCACGGGCCGAGCCGCAGGTGGCGCGGAAGGCGTCGAAGGCCGCGACATGGTCCTCCAGGACCCAGCCCGGCAGGTCGGCGAAGCCTTCCGGCTTCGGCTGGACCGGCGGAGGCCGCACCGGCGGCGGACGCCACGGTTCCGGATAGGGCGCAGGCCCGTGCGGCGGTGCGCTGGCGCAGGCTGAGAGCAGCAGCAAAGTGGCT
>CAMFHW010000077.1 GCA_945952175.1 uncultured Phenylobacterium sp.
CCTGCCGCGCCGGGGTGGGCGCCGTCCCAGGCGGCCGCCTCCTCCTGCCACACCCCGCCCGCCGCCAGGGGGCGGAAGACGTCGATGAAGGGGGTGCGCAGGCGTTGGGCCAGGGCCAGGAGGTGGTCGTTGAGCGCTTCGGCGCGGACGGTGACGCCGGGCTCGGCCGTGGGTGGCGGGCCGACCATCAGCACCGGCGCCAGCCGCGCCGCCCCGGCCAGCATCGCCTGGGCGTTCTTCAGGGTCTCGGCGGCCGGCACCCGCACGCCAGGCCCGCCGTCATCGGCGGGATTGCAGTCGTTGAGGCCGAAGGAGAAGACGATCCGCATCGGCTCGTGGTCGACCAGGCGCGGGCGGACTTCGGCCTCCCAGCGCGCGGCGATGTCGGCGGAGGTCTCGCGCCGAACGCCGAGATTGTAGAGCGTGATCTCCCGGCGGCCGGCGAGCGCGCGGCCGATCCAGCCCTGATGGTCCGGATCCCCGGCCCCGGCGACGATGGAATCCCCGATGGCGATCAGGCGCATGGCGTTTCCCCCGGCCGGCGGGCGCGTCAGGAGCCCGTGAAGCCCGGCTTCCGCTTCTCGATGAAGGCGGCCATGCCTTCCTTCTGGTCGTCGAAGGCGAAGAGCGAGTGGAACAGCCGCCGCTCCATGGCGACGCCGGTGGCGAGCGTGGTCTCGTAGGCCGCCTCGACCAGCTCCTTGTTCATCATCACGGCCAGCGGGGACTGGCCGGCGATCTTGGCCGCGGCGCCCAGGGCCTCTTCCAGCAGCTTGTCGGCGGCGACGACGCGCGAGACCAGGCCGGCGCGCTCGGCCTCGGCGGCGTCCATCATCCGGGCGGTCAGGATCATGTCCATGGCCTTGGACTTGCTGACGAAGCGGGTCAGGCGCTGGGTGCCGCCGATGCCCGGCATGACGCCCAGATTGATCTCCGGCTGGCCGAACTTGGCGGTCTCCGCGGCGATGATGAAGTCGCACAGCATGGCGAGCTCACAGCCCCCGCCCAGGGCGTAGCCGGCCACCGCGGCGATGATCGGCTTGCGGAACTGCTCGATGCGCCGGGCGGCGTCGCCGAAGAAGTCGGTCTTGAACATCTGGGCGTAGGACTTGTCCGACATCTCCTTGATGTCGGCGCCGGCGGCGAAGGCCCGCTCCGAGCCGGTCAGCACGATGCAGCGGACGGCGTCGTCGGCCTCGGCGGCGTCGAGCGCCGCGCAGAGTTCGGCGAGCAGCTGGCTGTTCAGCGCATTGAGCGCCTCGGGCCGGTTGAGGCGGATCAGGGTGACCCCGTCCTGAGGTTCGACGATCAGGGTCTCGTAGGCCATGGGTCCGGCTCCGTTGGTGCGGTCGCCTGCGGCTTTACGGCCCCTCGACCGAATAGCCAAGGGCGCGCAGCCGGGCCGGGACGCCGTCGGCGCCGACCAGGTGGCCGACCCCCACCACCACGACCGTGCGGCCGCTCCCCTTCATCCGCTCGTCCAGGGTTCGGGTCCAGGCGGCGTTCCGGTCGAGGACCAGCCGCCGGTAGATCTCAGGCGCCGCCTTGCGCAGGGGGGCGATGGCGTCGCGTTCGAGGCCGCGGGTGTCGGCGGCCATCCAGGCGCGCACGAGCTCCTTGTAGGAGCCGGCCGAGCGGTCGAGTTCGGCGAGGGTCTCTTCGAGCGAGGCGATCTGGGCGTCGAGCGGGGCGGCGTCGAACATCTCGATCTGCTGGTCGACCGTCTCGAATGCGCGGCGCTGGGCGCTCGGCGGCGCCTGGGCGGCGAGGCTGTCCTCGACGCCGTCCGACGCCGAGGCGCCCGCCTCCTGGAACTCGGCCCCCGACAGGGCGACCTCGGCGTACCACGGCTCCAGCCGGTCCATCAGGCCGGGCGCCAGATGGAAGCGCAGGCAGGCCTTGTTCAGGCGCGCCTGGCCGGCTGGCGACAGCATGGCGTAGAGCGACTTGTCCGGCGGCAGCACGCCCTTGGCGCTGGCCAGCTGGGCGGCGCGCTGCTCGGAGGCGGCGTCGATGGGGATCTCGAACCAGACGTCGTCGGCCTTGGCGATGGCCGCCTTCACCGCCGCAGGCTCCCAGTCGAGGCCGGGCGGCAGGACGTGGACTGAGCCGAACAGCACGATCTCGGAATCGGCGTCGCGCACGATCCAGACTGGTGGCTGCGCCTGGGCGGGAGCCGCGGCGACGGCGAACAGGAGGGCGGCCGCGCAGGCCCAGGCGGACTTCAGCATAATCTGGAACCTAAAGGGTTCGCGCGCTCCGTCACCTACTTCTGGCAGGTCGGGCAGTAGAAGGTGGAGCGGCCGGCCTGGACCTCGCGGGCGATGGTCCCGCCGCAGCCGGGGTTGAGGCAGGGCTCGCCCGCGCGGTCATAGGCGCGGAACCGGTGCTGGAAGTAGCCGAGCGCGCCGTCGGCGGCCGCGTAGTCGCGCAGGGTGGAGCCGCCGGCCTCGATGGCTTCGGCCAGCACGTCCTTGGCGGTGTCCACCAGCAGGGCCAGGCGCTTGGCGGCAATGGTCCCGGCGGGCTTGAAGGGCGAGATGCGCGCGCGGTTCAAGGCCTCGCAGACATAGATGTTGCCGAGCCCGGCCACGATCCTCTGGTCGAGCAGCAGGGTCTTGGGGCCCTGCTTGCGCCCCGCGAAGGCGGCCTTCAGCAGGGCGGTGTCGAAGTCGTCGGACAGGTGCTCGGGCGCAAGGCCGGCGAACCACGGATGCTCGGCGACCTTGTCGGTCTCGATCAGGTGCATGTAGCCGAACCGGCGGGGGTCGTAATAGGTCACCCGCCCGCCGTCCTCGGTCTCGAACACCACGTGGGCGTGCTTGGGATCCGGATCGGCGGCGTAGTGGAACTCGCCGGGTCGCACGTAGCCCTCAGGCTGGGCGATCTCGTAGCGGCCGCTCATGCCCAGGTGCATCACCAGGGTCTCGCCGCGGTCGAGCTCGGCCATCAGGTATTTCGCCCGCCTGCCGAGCCGGGTGATGGTCGCGCCGGTCAGCCGCTGGACGAAGCCCTCGGGCAGGGGAAAGCGCAGGTCCGGCCGCCGCGCCTCGACGCGCGACAGGCGGCGGCCTTCCAGCACCGGCTGCAGGCCACGGCGGACGGTCTCGACCTCGGGAAGTTCAGGCATGGCCTGACCTCGCACACCGGGGTGCAGGCAGGCAACGCCTTCGCCGTCGTCGGGTGGTTGAAGAATTGAACCACGAACCACACGAACCCACACGAACGTGGTTCGGAGGGGCCGAGCCTCGATTGGAGCGCGCTTCGCGCAGGGGTGGCTGCCGAGCCGTTCGTGCTTTCCGTGTTTTCCGTGGCTGACTTTTGCGGCGGTCGAGCTGTGCGGGCTCTGCGGAGGAGCCCGTTCGTGTGGGTTCGTGTGGTTTGTGGTTCGAATCTCTCGCGGCCTCGCCGTGGACCCAGGCGTCACCGTGACTCGCGCCTGCCCATGCGATCCAAGGATTTCGTTGACGGCGGAAAGGTTCTAAGACCCCGGCATGGCCGCCACCTTCGGATTCCGCGACGTCGACCCCTCGGAGAAGCCTCGCCTGGTGCGCGGCGTGTTCGACAGCGTCGCCAGCCGCTACGACCTGATGAACGACCTGATGAGCGCGGGCGTGCACCGGCTCTGGAAGGACGCCGTGGCGGCGCGGCTCAACCCGCAGCCGGGCGAGACCATCATCGACTGCGCCGGCGGCACCGGCGACATGGCGCGACGCTTCGCCAAGATGGCCCGCCGCGCCCAGGAACGCCGGGGCGGGCCGGACGCCAAGGTCTTCGTCCTGGACTACAACGCCGAGATGATCGCGGCCGGACGGGCGAAGGGCGCGCCGCCGGAGATCGCCTGGGGCGTGGGCGACGCCCAGGCCCTGCCGCTGCCGGACGCCTGCGCCGACGCCTATGTGATCTCGTTCGGCATCCGCAACGTGACCGATGTGCAGGCCGCCCTGGTCGAGGCGCGCCGGGTGCTGAAGCCAGGCGGCCGGTTCCTGTGCCTGGAGTTCTCCCGGCCGGCCACCGAGGCCCTGCAGAAGGCCTATGACGCCTACAGCTTCAAGGTGATCCCGGCGATCGGTGAGGCCGTCGCCAAGGATCGCGCCTCCTACCAGTACCTTGTCGAGAGCATCCGCCGCTTCCCCGACCAGAAGACCTTCCTGGCGATGATCCAGAAGGCCGGGTTCGGGCGCGCGGGCTACACCAACTTCACCGGGGGCGTGGCGGCCCTGCATCACGGGTGGGCCGTCTGACCCATGGCCGGATGGCGGCGGCTGATCGGGGCGGGCTGGCGGCTGGCGCGCAATGACGCCCTGCTGCCCCGCGAGCTCGACGCCCTCTATCCGCCGGAGATCCGCACGGCCTCTCGCATGCTGCGCGTCCTGGCGGGGCGAGAGGCGCTGAACGGGCGGCCGGGCGAGCGCCTGGCCCACACCCTGGAAGGCCTCGGGCCCGTGGCCATCAAGCTCGGCCAACTGCTCTCCACCCGCGCGGACATCTTCGGGATCACCTTCGCCCAGGACTTGGCCCGGCTGAAGGACCGCCTGGCGCCTTTCCCGATCGAGCAGGCGCGGGTCGAAGTGGAAGCGACCTTGGGCCGGAGCGTCGACAGCCTGTTCGCCAGCTTCGGCGAGCCGGTGGCGGCGGCGTCGCTGGCTCAGGCGCATGACGCGATGCTGCTCGACGGGCGCCGGGTGGCGGTGAAGGTGCTGCGGCCCGGCATCGCCCAGCGGGTCGCCGAGGATTCCGACGCCATGCGCTTGGCCGGCCGGCTGCTGGAGCGATGGTCGGACGCGGCGCGCCGCCTGGAGCCCCAGGCCCTGGCCGAGACCGTGATCCGCGCGACCGAGCTGGAGCTCGACCTGCGGCTCGAGGCGGCCGGCGCCGACGAGCTCGCCGAGGTCATGGGCCGCGACGGCTACATGACCGCGCCCAAGGTGTTCTGGCCGGGCGTCGGCAAGAAGGTGCTGACCCTGGAATGGGCCAAGGGAATCGCGCTCTCCGATCCCGCCGCCCTGGCCCAGCCGGGGTTGGACCGCCAGGCCATGGCCGACAACCTGATCCGCGCCTTCCTGGCCCAGGCCCTGGACCACGGCGTGTTCCATGCCGACCTGCACGAGGGCAATCTGTTCGTCGCTGCGCCGGACAAGATCGAGGCGGTGGATTTCGGCATCGTCGGCCGGCTGGGTCCGCCGGAGCGGCGCTATCTCGCCGAGATCCTGCTGGGCTTCCTGGAGCGCGACTACGACCGTGTCGCGCGCGTCCACTTCGAAGCCGGCTATGTGCCACGCAGCCACTCCGTCTCGGCCTTCGCCCAGGCCCTGCGCGCCGTGGGCGAGCAGGTGTTTGGCCGGCCGGCCAGCGAGGTGCCGATGAGCCGGGTGCTGATCCAGCTCTTCGAGATCACCGCCCTGTTCGACATGAAGCTGCGGCCCGAGCTGGTGCTGCTGCAGAAAACCATGATGACCGTCGAGGGCGTCGCTCGCTCGATCATGCCCGACCACGACATGTGGCGCGCCGCCGATCCGGTGGTCCGCCGCTGGATCCTGCGCGAGCTGTCGCCTCCCGCCCGGATGAAGCGCTTCGCCGAAGAGGCGACCGAGGCCCTGCGCAACCTCGCCCGCCTGATGGAAACGCCGCCTCAGCCGGTCGTGATCGAACCCGAGCGGCGGGAGGACTCCGGCGCGATCTGGTTCGTCGCCGGCATCATCTCCGCCGCCCTGGCCTTCTGGCTGGGGACCTTCTTCCGCTAGCTTCCCGCGCAGTCATCCATCGGCTGGCCGGAGGATGACGAGTTGGGTGTTAGCCGCCAGCGCTGAGCTTCAGCCGTCGTTGCCGTCGGCGTTGCGGCGGTCCGAACGGGCCGTCTGGCGCTTGGCCTCGCGGGCCTTCTGCTCTTCCCAGTAGGCCGCGCCCTGGTCGGGTTTGAACATGGCGCGCGGCGCGCCGTCCTTGTTGGCCACCGCGAAGACGTTGGACTTGGCGTCGTACATCAGGACGTCGCCGTTGCGGCGCTTCAGGGTCTCCACGCCCTTGGGCGGATGGTCGATGAAGGCGTGGGCCTTCTTCACGAAGCCGTCGAGGTCATGCGCGCCGAAGGCCTCGCCGTTGCGCTCGAAGCTGCGCTGGGCGTTCTCCTCGGCCGAGCCCTTCTGGCTCGACGACCACATCGGCTTGCCGTCCACCAGCTTGACCGGCCCGTCGTCGTGCCGTGCGCTCGATTGATAGTCCGACCCGCCGTTGTCGTAGGACGAAGAGGCGCTCCGACCCTCGGTTGTCGTCGCCGCCCGATCCTCGCCATGACCGCGCGACGACACCGCCGACGACCGCTCGCAACCCGCGACCAGGACCAGCGACAGGATCGCCGCGCTCACTAAACCATGCTTAGACATCTGAACCCCGCTTGCACCCATCAGTTGTTGTGAACAAATTAAGAACAGATCGACGGGTTTGTCGAGTCCCCCGCTTTGGCCTATGAGGCGGGACCGGTCGCGGAGGGCGGAAAGCCTTGTCGGAAAAGCGGGTCCTGTTGATCGTGGGCGGCGGCATCGCGGCCTATAAGAGCCTCGAGCTCGTGCGGCTGCTGCGCAAGGCCGGGGTTGGCGTCCGGCCGATCCTGACCAAGGCGGGCGCCGAGTTCGTGACGCCGCTCAGCCTGTCGGCGCTCTGCGAGGACCGGGTCTATTCCGAGCTGTTCTCGCTGACCGACGAAGCCGAGATGGGCCATATCGAGCTGTCGCGTTCGGCCGACCTCGTGGTGGTCTCGCCGGCCACGGCGGACCTGATGGCCAAGGCGGCGAACGGCCTGGCCGGCGACCTTGCCGCCACCACCCTGCTCGCCACCGATAAGCCGGTGCTGATGGCCCCGGCCATGAACGTGCGGATGTGGGAGCACGCCGCCACGCGCCGCAACTTCGCGACCCTCAAGGCCGACGGCGTGCATTTCGTCGGACCCGACGAAGGTCCCATGGCCTGCGGCGAATACGGCTACGGCCGCCTGGCCGAGCCGCCGGAGATCTTCGAGGCGATCATGGGGCTGCTGGCGGGCGGCGCGAAGCCGCTGGCGGGCAAGAGCGCGATCATCACGGCCGGCCCCACCGCCGAGCCGATCGACCCGGTGCGGGTGCTGACCAACCGTTCCAGCGGCAAGCAGGGCTTCGCGATCGCCGAGGCGCTGGCCGAGCTGGGCTGCCGGGTGACCCTGGTGGCCGGACCTGTCAGCCAGCCGACGCCGAAGGGCGTGCGCCGGGTCGACGTCGAGACCGCGCGCGAGATGCTGGCCGCCTGTGAGGCGGCCCTGCCCGCCGATATCGCCGTCTGCGTGGCGGCCGTCTCCGACTGGCGCCCGGAAAGCGTGGCGGCGACCAAGACCAAGAAGACCGGCGACGGCCCGCCGACCCTCTCGCTGGTGGAGAATCCCGACATCCTGGCGACCCTGTCCAAGGCGGCCAAGCGGCCGAAGCTGGTGGTCGGGTTCGCGGCCGAGACCAACGACGTCGAGGCCTACGCCCAGGCCAAGCTCGCCAGGAAGGGATGCGACTGGATCGTCGCCAACGACGTCTCCATCGCCGGCACCATGGGCGGCGACGACAATGCGGTTTCCATCGTCACCGCGGCGGGAATCGAGCGATGGGATCGCGCGCCCAAATCCCAGGTGGCGCAGAAACTGGCCCAGCGCATGGCCGAGGAGTTCAAGTGAAGCCCGTCGTTCCCGTGGTCCGCCTGGACAGCAATCCCGACCTGCCCCTGCCGGCCTATGAGACCGCCGACGCCGCGGGCATGGACCTGCGCGCCGCCGTGTCTGAGGAGCAGCCGGTTGTCCTGAAGCCGGGCGCCCGCCAAGCCATCCCGACCGGCCTCGCCTTCGCCATCCCGCCGGGCTTCGAGGGACAGGTGCGGCCGCGTTCGGGCCTGGCGCTGAAGTCGGGCGTCACCTGCCTGAACAGCCCGGGCACTATCGACGCCGACTATCGCGGCGAGGTGAAGGTGATCCTGATCAATCTCGGGGCCGAGGATTTCACCATCCGCCGCGGCGACCGCATCGCCCAGCTCCTGATCTCACCGGTGGTCCAGGCGACCTGGTCCGAAGTGACCAGCCTCGACGAGACCGTCCGGGGCGCCGGCGGCTTCGGTTCGACGGGAGCGGCCTGAACCATGGAACTGATCCTGATCCGCCATGGCCTGCCGGAACGTCGCGACGACACCTCCGACCCGCCGCTGAGCGCGGAGGGCCACGACCAGTCCCGCCGGGTCGCCGCCTGGCTCGCCGAGGACGGTATCGACGTGGTCTACGCCTCGACCATGCTGCGCGCCGGCCAGACCGCCGAGCCGTTCGCGGCCAATCACGGCCACGAGGTGCGCCGCCACGGCGGGGTCGTGGAGTTCGACCGCGACTCCGGGGTCTACATCCCGATGGAGGAGCTGAAGCGCGACGACTACGAGGCCTGGAAGGCCATGGCCGAGGGCAACCACGGCCACGACATCGTGGGCTTCCAGCAGATGGTGGTCGAGGCGCTGGAGGAGATCATCGCCGCCCATCCGGGCCAGCGGGTCGCCGTCTTCTGCCACGGCGGGGTGATCAATGTCTGGACCGCCCATGTGCTGGGCATGGAGCCCCGACTGTTCTTCGAGCCGGGCTACACCAGCATCCACCGCTTCATGTGCGCTCGCAGCGGGCAGCGCAACGTGGTCAGCCTGAACGAGCGCGCGCACCTGCGCTGAGCGCCGCGGATTGACCCGCGGGATCAAAGGCATACCATCGTTCTTCCGATAAGGAGCGCGACCTCGAAGTCGCGCCTCGAGGGGGAAACGCCGTGCAGGAAAGCCAATTTCCGCGGACGGTCGACGCGATCACGCCCCAGTGGCTCACCGGGGCCCTGCGCGGCTGCGGCGCGCTGGACGGGGCGGCCGTGTCGTCGTTCGAGCTGGAGCCGCTGGGGGTCGGCGCCGGGTTCATGAGCGCCATGGGCCGCATCCGGCTGAAGTACGAGGGCGCCTGCGCCGGCGCGCCGGACAGCGTGATCGTCAAGCTCGCGCCGCTGCATCCGGGCGCCCGCCAGATCGACCTGGCCTTCCATTTCTATGAAAAGGAGACCGGCTTCTATCGGCTGGTCGCGCCGTCGAGCCCGATCCGGACGCCGCGCGCCTATCACGTGGCGTTCGAGCCGGAGAGCCACGACTTCGCCCTGCTGCTGGAGGACTTGTCGCCAGCCCACCTGGGCGATCAGGTGGAAGGCCTGGGCGTCGAGCAGGCGCGGCTCGCGGTCGCCGCGGCCGGGCGTCTGCACGCCCGCTGGTGGCGCGACGACCAGCTTTCCGAGTTCGACTGGCTGCTGCCGATCAATTCGCCGCAGATGCTGTCGCTGGAGCCGATCTACCAGCAGTGCTGGCCGGCTGTGGTCGACTTCCTGGGCGACCGCCTGCCTGCGCAGATGAAGCGCACCGGCGAGCGGCTGGCGACGCGTATCGCCGCCATGATGCACCAGGCCGCCGAGCGGCCGCGGACGGTGATGCACGGCGACTTCCGGGCCGACAACATGTTCTTCCAGATCGGCGCCGCCGCCGAACCCTTCGCGATCGCCGACTGGCAGGTGATGCTGGTGGGGCCCGCCGCCTTCGACATGGCCTACATGCTGACCGGCAGCCTGGAGGTCGACCTCCGCCGCCGCCGCGAGGGCTAGCTGCTCGACCTGCACCACGAGACCCTGGTCGCGAACGGGGTGAGCGATTACTCGCGCGCCCAGGCGGACGAGGACTACCGCTTCTGCGCCATGCTGGGCTGGTGCTGGCCGGTGGTGGCGATCGGCTCGCTCGACATGGCCAACGACCGCGGCGTGGCGATGTTCAACGCCTGGACCGAGCGCAGCATGACGGCCGTCGCCGATCTCGACGGGGCGTCGATGATCCCCTGACGGCGAGCTAGGCCGCGTTCGGCTTCACGAAGCCGCGCACCTGCTCGAAAGCCTCCGCCACGGCGAGCGTCGTCTGGTCCTCGCCCGGCCGTCCGATCAGCTGCACGCCCACGGGCAGGCCGCCCGCGGTCAGGCCCGCCGGAACGCAGGTCGCCGGCAGATGGCAGGCGGTGGCCAGGCCGATCCAGTTCAGCATCGAGGTGTAGGGGATGGTCCGCTTGTTGGAGAGCTTCAGCTTGCGCGACTGGAAGGCCTTGTGGTCATGCGGGAAGGCCGGGATGGCGGTGACCGGCGCCAGGATGACGTCGAACCGCGACAGGGCCTCGACGGCCTGTTCGCGCAACTTGGCGCGAACCTCGTCGGCCTCCAGCCACTCGGCGTGGCTGGCCGTGTAGGACAGGACCAGCGCCATGGCGGAATCCGGCCCGGCGCCGGCCGCCACCGCGAGCTTGGCGACGCCGCGCGTCCCCTCCATCTGCTTGCGCATGGGCGCGGGCATGTCGGTGAAGATGATCGACCCCAGCAGGGTGCGGTAGGCGGTCGCCAGGACCTCGGCGTCGACCGGGCTCTTGATCGTCTCCACCGTCACGCCGGCGCTGGACAGCTTCGCGGCATAGGCCTCGATGGTCGAGCGGACCTCGGGATCGAGCGGATAGGCCGGCTCATCCAGCCACAGACCGACCCGGATCTCCTTCAGGGCCGGCGCGGGCTTCGGCGGCGCCGGGCTGTCGGCGATGATCCCGAACAGCAGCTTCAGGTCGCGGACCGAGCGGGCCATGGGGCCGACCACGTTCAGGTCGCGCTGGGCTCGCGCGCCGGGCAGGGGCGGGACGTGGCCGATCTGGCTGATCGCGCCCCAGGTCGGCTTGTGGGAATAGACCCCGCAGAAATTGGCCGGCACGCGCAGGGAGCCGCCGATGTCCGAGCCGATCTCCAGCGCGGTGACGCCGGTGGCGAGGGCCGAGGCCGCCCCGCCCGACGAGCCGCCGGTGGTGCGCGACACGTCCCAGGGATTGTTCGAGGTCCCGTAGAGCTCGTTGAAGCTCTGCCAGTCGCCGGCCATGACCGGCACATTGGTCTTGCCCCAGACCACAGCCCCGGCCGCCCGGGCGCGGGCGACGCAGACGGCGTCGACGCAGGTCCGTTCGCGCAGCTCGGCCAGGCCGGACGTGCCCGGCATGCCGACCACGTCGAAGGTGTCCTTGATGGTCATGGGCAGGCCGGCCAGCGCCCCGACCGCCTCGCCCTTGGCGCGGGTGGCGTCGATCGCCTGGGCCTCGTCGAGGGCGCGGGCGGGATCGGTCATCACCACGGCGTTCAGCCGGGCGTGGCTCTCGGTCTGCCGGGCCATGGCGAGCTTCAGCAGTTCCACCGCCGAGACGCGGCCGGCGGCGAGCTCGGCGAGCTGTCCGGTGGCGTCGAGGTCCAGGATGTCGGTCATGGCGTCCCCTCCGTTTGTCCGCGCCGGCTGTCTCGCCGGTCGACGGTTCAGGTCCTGAGACCCAGTACGTCCATCATGTCGTATTGGCCGACGGGCTTGTGCGCGACCCAGCGGGCGGCTTCGACCGCGCCGCGCGCGAACAGGCTGCGGTCGCGGGCCGAATGGGAGAAGGTGAGGATCTCGTCCTCGGCGACGAACGACACGGTGTGCTCGCCGACGATGCCGCCGCCGCGCAGCACCGAGAAGCCGATGTCGCCGGTGGTGCGCGGGCCGGTCAGGCCGTCGCGGGCGCGGACCTCGACATCGGCCAGCTTCACGCCGCGCCCTTCGGCGGCGGCCTCGCCCAGCATCAGGGCGGTGCCCGATGG
>CAMFHW010000078.1 GCA_945952175.1 uncultured Phenylobacterium sp.
CATCCGTTGCTCATCACCCGGGGCGTGCCCGGCACGCACGACACCGCCCTCGGCCTCGCGGTCTTCGACGCCCTGGCGGGGAAGGGCGCCGTCGCCCTGCCCAGCTTCGACAAGGCCGCCGACGATCGCCGCCCGCCCGCCGTCTGGCCGCGCCTCGAGGCGCCGGTCGACGTGATCTTGTTCGAAGGCTGGTGCGTCGGCGCCCGCCCACAGCCGCCGGCCGACCTCGCCGCGCCGGTCAACGCCCTGGAGCGCGACGAGGACCCGCGCGGGGTCTGGCGCGCCCAGGTCAACGCCGCCCTGGCCGGGCCCTATGCCGAACTCTTCGCGCGCATCGGTCTGTTCGTGCTGCTCCAGGCGCCGGGGTTCGAGGCGGTCCACGCCTGGCGGTCCGAACAGGAGGCCAAGCTCCGCGCCCGCCTGGCCCGCGAGGGCGCCGCACCCGGCCGCGCCATGGACGAGGCCGCCATCGCCCACTTCATCGCCCACTATGAGCGGATCACCCGCTGGATCCTGGCCGAGGCGCCGGCCCGCGCCGACCTGGTCGTGCCGCTCGGCCCAGACCGCCGCCCGCTCAGCGGCCCGGTCGCGCCAGGGCGGCCAGGGGCTCCAGCTGGCGCATGATCGGGTGGAAGCCTTCCTGGTCCAGGAAGGCGCGGAAGGCCCGGGTGAAGGCCCAGGCCGTCTGGTCGCCCAGCCGCACCGGCCGGAATAGCCGCTCGCCCGGCGGCTGGCCCGCGTCCCGCGCGAACAGGGCCGCCACATGGGCGATGCTCGGCGCCGGCGTGTCGGCCAGGGCCAGCAGGGCGGCGATCTCCTCGATGGTGGCCGGTTCGCCCAGCTCGCGGATCGCGGCCGCCACCAGGCCCAGCCGCTGATGGCCGGCCGCCGACGCCTTGGAGGGAGGAAAGGCGATCACCGTCATGCATGCAGGATCGCACGCTGCGGATGTGCGGTGCGGTAACGCACGCACGCCGTCGTTCTGCGGATTTTGCGCAGCAACCCCGCGCCCGCGGGCGCAGGGTTGATCATCGGTTAACGCGGCTTTCCCGCGTTTGCCGCAAGCGCCCGTGGGGTCCGCTCAGGCCGCCTGGCTCACCGGCGAACCGCCGGCCAGGAAGTCCATCTTGCCGAGCGGCACGCCCTGGGCGCGCAGCAGGGCGTAGGCGGTGGTGATGTGGAACAGGTGGTTCGGGATCGCGAACTGGAACAGGAAGTCCTTGGCCGTGAAGGTCAGCTTGCCGCCGGGCAGGGGCATTTCGATGGTCGTCTCCTCGCGGCCGTCCACCTGTTCCGGCCGGATGGCCTGCAGGAAGACCAGGGTCTTGGCGATCCGCTCCCTCAGTTCTTCCCAGGTGGTCTCGGTGTCGGGCATCGAGGGCGGCGCCTGGTCCGACAGCCGGGCGGCCGGGCCCTTGGAGCTGTCGCTGCACATCTGGATCTGGCGGCTCAGCGGATGCATGTCGTCGGCCAGCCGCGCGTCGAGATAGGTCTGCAGCGAGGCGCCGGTCGACTTGGCGTGGGCCTCGGCCTTGTCGAGGAAGCTGGCGAGGTTCTTCAGCGAGCGGATGAAGCCGGGGATCGAGGCTTCGTAAAGGGACAGGGACACGGGGCGCTTCCTCTCATGAATGACTTTAGCGGCCCAAATAGGTCGCGTCGGCCCCGCCCGCCACCGCCGTCGCGGAATCTTCTTCAGGCGTCCTGGCCGGCGGGCTGCGTCGCCTCGGCCTTGACCCGCATCCAGCGCGCCCGCTCGGCCTCCATGGCGCGCCGCCACTTGGCCCGCAGCACCGCCGGCCGCTCCGGATAGCGGTCCTCCAGGAACTCGGCGCCCACCACCCGGTCGGTCCGGAAGCTGCGGAAGTCGACCCGCAGCTCGCACCAGGCCACCAGCATCCGCGTGGTGTCGCGATAGCCGATGGTGATTGGCCAGATGGTCCGCTCGCTCGCCTGGCCCATCTCGTCCTTGTAGCTCAGACGGATCTTCCGCCCGCCGTGGATGTGCGCGCGCACCCGGGCCATGTCGATGGCGTCCGCCACCGACTTCCAGCTCGGCGGCGCGCCCGACGCCGGCTCCAGCACATAGGGCCGCAGCCGCTCCGGCACCGCCGCCCCGATCTTGGCGATCAGGTCCTTGGCGGCCTTGGCGAGCGCGGGGTCCGCCCGTCCGGCGACCCACTGGGCGCCCAGCACCGCCGCCTCGATCTCGTCGGGCGTCAGCATCAGCGGCGGCAGGTCGTAGCCGTTGTCGAGGATATAGCCGATCCCCGCCTCGCCGCGGATCGGGACCCTCTGGCCCATCAGGTCGGCGATGTCGCGATAGACCGTCCGCTTGGAGGTCTCGGGCTCCAGGGCGATGGCGTCGGCGGTGATCGGCCGGCGCGACCGGCGGAGGATCTGGATGATCTGGAAGAGTCTGTCTGCGCGTCTCATGGGATCATCCTCGCTCACCGCTACTGCCAGCACGATGTCAGCAGGATGGCAATAGGGTCCTCTCATCGGAACGGAGAGACCTGATGACCCAAGCCGCCAACGCCACCGCCCTTCAGAGCGCGCCGATCACCCTGTTCGGCGCCGGTCCCGGCTTCGGCCTCCCCGAGGTCAGCCCCTATGTCACCAAGACCATCGTCCAGCTGAAGATGGCCGGCCTCGCCTACGATTTCGAAGGCGCCATGCCGAGCGACTCGCCCAAGGGCCAGGTGCCCTTCATCGAGGACAGCGGCCGCCGCATCGCCGATTCCACCTTCATCCGCGGCCATGTGGAGGCGACCTACGGCGTCGACCTCGACGCCGGCCTCGCTCCGGCCGAGCGCGCCCAGGCCTGGGCCATCGAGCGGATGATCGAGAACCAGCTCGGCTGGACCGCCGCCTGGTTCCGCTTCTTCGACGAGGCCAATTTCGAGAAGGGCCCGGCCCACTGGTTCGACTGGGCCCCGCAGGAGATGCGCCCGAAGCTGAAGGCCGACCTGCTCGACCAGGTGGCGATCAATCTCAAGGCCGTCGGCGTCGGCCGCCACACCCCCGACGAGATCGTCGAGCTCGGCACGCGCTCGCTCTGGGCGCTCTCGACCCTGCTCGGCGACAAGGCCTTCCTGATGGGCGACAAGGCCACCAGCGTCGACGCCATCGCCTTCGCCACCCTGGCGCAGATCCTGACGCCCTGGTTCGACAGCCCGCTGCGCCGCCGTTGCGAGGGCTTCGCCAACCTGGTCGCCTATGTCGACCGCATGATGGCCCGCTTCTTCCCCGACTTCGCCTGGACCGCCGCCCTTCCTCCCCAGATGGCGGCTTGAAGCTGGAGATGCGATCAAACCTTGACGTCATGGCCGGGCTTGTCCCGGCCACCCATGAACACCGCGGCTTCAGGCCGACCTCGCCTTCGGTGCGTATGGCTCTCCGGGACAAGCCCGGCGATGACGTCTGGGAAAAGGACCGCCGCCGGTCGCATCGCCAGCCCTGAGCGCCCGACCCCTGGGTGCTCCAGCCTCGGCCGGCCCTGCTCCCCCAGGGCCGGCCGCTTGCCGTCCGCCAGGAAACCTTTTTGATTTCGGGGCCTTACCGACCGCCGCGTCGGCAAGCCGACAGACACGTTCTGTTGACGGAAGAAGTCCGCTGGTTGAATCCCCGCGCGATTCAGATTTGCGCAGGCTAACATCCCTTAATGTGCCGAGGCCGGGGTAGGTCCGGGCATGTTTTAGACGCCGGGGCTGCGGCGAAGCTTGTTTCGTTGTTGACTCCGGCCTGTAGGGGCTGGGCAGGACTATGGGTTTTGGGGAGGGCGAGGCGAGCATCAGGCCGCGTCGACTGCGCGAGGGCCTGCGGCTTTCTCCGAATGAGGAGCGCTATCTCCTCGCCGAGTCCCTGACCAACCAGATCTACGCCGCGCCCGCCGCCGTGCGCCTGATCGGGCCGCTCGATCCCGATGCGCTGGAGGCCGCGCTCAAGGCCACCTGCGACCGCCACGAGGCCCGCCGCACCGGCTTCGAGCTGGGCGAGAACGGCCGTTTCACCAAATATGTCGAAGAAACCTCGACCATGGTGATGACCCGGCTGGACATGCCGGGGGCCAGCGAGGACGAGCTGCGTGAGATCGTCCGCGGCTATTGTTACCTCAAGGGCGACTACACGCCCGAGAGCCTGCACCGCTATCTGCTGATCAAGCTGGGCGAGAACGACTACGTCTTCGCCTTCGCCCTGCACCATGCGACCTCCGACGGGGTGACGTTTCAGGCCTTCAGCGCCGAGGTCCATGCCCGCCGCATGGGGTTCCCGATCCCCGAGACCCCGGCGTCTCAATATGGCGACTACTGGAATTTCGACTGGGAGAACTCCGACGCCTACAAGGCCGCCGAAGCCTTCTGGATGAAGCATTTCGAGGGCGTCGACGAGGTGGCTGCCTGGCCCGCCGACCTGGCCACGGGCGCCTTCGACCGCTCGCGCCCCAGCGTTTCGGTCGCGCTCGAGCCCGAGGCCGTCGCCGCCACCAACGCCGCCGCCCAGGCGATCGGGGTCACCCCGTTCAGCTTCTTCTACGCCGCCTACGCCGTCCTGCTGTCACGGATGACCGGCGTTGACGCGGTCTGCACCACCTTCCAGAGCGCTGGTCGCCGCACGATCGGCGCCGACAACGGCGCCCACGGCGTCTTCTCCAACGCGCTCCTGATGGCCACCCGCATCGACGAGCGGGAATCGATCGCGGCCCTCGCCGGGCGCATGCGCGGCGACATTCGCGAGGCGATCCGCCACGAGATCCTCCCCTACCACCACCTCGTGCGGAACACGGGCCTCCAGGCGCGCTACGCGATCAACTGGTTCCCCGAGGTGGTGAACATCACGCTCAACGACGTCGAGATTCAGACCCTGAACCTGGCCGAGAACCAGGACGACGACGATCTGAACGTGCGGGTCGTGACCTATCAGCAGCAGACCCGCCTCGCGATCTACTACAAGGCCTCGGCCTTCTCGGCCGAGCGGGTCCAAGCGGTGGCCGAAACCCTGGCGGCTTTCGCGGTCGAACTGGCCAAGGACATCGATCGACCGGTGGGCGAGGTGCGCACCGCCGACCTCGCGCCGCCCGGCGTCCTGCCCGATCCGACCGCGGTCCTGCCGGCCGGCGGCGGCGAGCTGATCCAGTCCCGGTTCCTGGCCCGGGCTCGCGCCCATCCGCGCGCGCTCGCCCTGGAGCATGAGGGCGGCCGCGTCACCTATGGCGAGCTCGCCCGCCGTTCGGCCTGCCTCGGCCAGGCCCTGCGCCGGGCCGGCGTCTCGCCCGGCGAGCGCGTCGCGATCCTCGCCGAACGCGGCCCCGAGCTGGTCACCGCCATGCTGGGCGCGGCGCGCGCGGGCGCCGTCTTCGCGGTGCTCGACGCCGGCGATCCCGAGGCGCGGCTCATGAGCCTGCTGGACATCTGCGCCCCCGCCGCCCTGGTCCACACCGGCGGCGCGCCCAAGGCCGTGGCCGAGCGGCTGGCCGGAATACGCGGAGTTCCGGTGGTCGACGCCGCCGCGCGCCACGCCGACGGTGGCGACGAGGGCCTGGACACCGCCCGGCCGGAGTCGCCGGCCTATTTCCTGTTCACCTCCGGCAGCACCGGCAAGCCCAAGTGCGTGGCCGCCTCGCACCAGCCGCTCGCCCATTTCACCGATTGGCAGGCGCGCACCTTCGGCCTCACCGCGGCCGACCGTTTCGCCCTGCTGTCGGGCCTGTCGCACGACCCGCTGCTGCGCGACGTCTTCACCCCGCTGTCGATCGGCGCGGCCCTGGTCATCCCCGACGCCGCCACCCGCCAGGAGCCTTCGGCCCTGGCCCCCTGGCTGCGCAAGCGGCGCGTCGGCGTGGCCCACATCACCCCGCCGCTCGGCCAGGTGATCGTCGCCGGCGCCGCCAAGGCCCGCACCCTGCCGGATCTGCGCCGGGTCTTCTGGGGCGGCGACGAGCTGCGACCCCAGCTCGCCCGCGATCTGGCCGCCCTGGCTCCGAACGCCGAGCAGGTCAATTTCTACGGCGCCACCGAGACGCCCCAGGCCGTGGCCTTCCATCGCCTCGACCCGTCCGTGCCCTGGCGCTCGGCGCCGTTGGGGACCGGCAGCGAAGGCGCCCAGCTCTTCGTGGTCGGCGCGGACCGCCGCCCGCTGGGCGTGGGCGAGGTCGGTGAGATCGCCGTCCGCTCCAACTGGCTCAGCCTCGGCTATGTGGAGGCCGGCCGCATCCTGCCGCCCGGCGACCGCGGCCTCGACGCCGAGGGTCGGGCCAACATCTATTTCACCGGCGATCGCGGCCTTCACCTGCCCGACGGCCAGGTCCTGTTCGTCGGCCGCGCCGACGACCAGCTCAAGATCCGCGGCCATCGGGTCGACCTGTCCGAGGTCGCCGCCGCCCTCCTGGCCTGTCCGGGTGTCCGCACCGCCGTCGCCCTGCCGGTCGGGACTGGCGACGACGCGCGCCTGGCGGCCTTCGTCACCGTCGGGCGCGGCGTGCGCGAGCCCGAGATCCGCACCCTGCTGGCGGCCCGCCTTCCGACCTACATGGTCCCGGCCTCGATCCGTTTCGTCGACGCCCTGCCGTTGCTGGCCAACGGCAAGATCGACCGCAAGGCCCTGTTGGCCCTGCCCGAGGCGCCGGCCTCCGTCGGCCCGTCGCGCCGTGCGACGCCGGTGGAGCTGCAACTGATCGAGGCCTGGTCTTCCATCCTCGGCGGCGACATCACGCCGGACTCCTCCTTCGCCAGCCTCGGCGGGGACAGCCTGAGCTATGTCCAGGCCTATCTCGCCACCGAAGAGGTGATCGGCGAGGCGCCGGCCGGTTGGCGGCTGATGAGCATCTCCGAGCTCGCCGCGCTCAAGACCGCGCCCAACACCGCCTGGAGCGTCATCGACACGCCGATCGCGCTGCGCGCGGCCGCCATCATCCTGGTGGTCGCGGGCCACTACCATCTGTTCGGCGGCCCCGCCGCCTTGGCCGGGATGGCGACCGGCGCCCAGGCCGTCGCCGCGGCCGTCGCCAACCGCATGGGCGGCGGCGCGACCAGCGCCCTGATGCTGATCTCCGGCTTCATGATGGGCGGCCTCGCCCTGCAGCAGGCCTTCCGCCAGGAGAGCGCCCAGCCCTTGTTCCGCACCCTGTGGAGCATCTTCGTGCCCACCGCGGCGCTCAGCTTCCTGATCTTCCTGGCGCGCCTGCCCGGCGACCCGCCGGAGCCCTACATCTATCTGCTCACCGCCGACTTCCAGGACTATTCGAGGCTGCTGGCCGAGCATAAGGGCGGCGACAACTACCTCTGGTACGTCGACTGCCTGCTGCACATGCTGCTGATGCTGTACCTCGCGGTCCTGGCCCTGCAGGTCTCGGGCAGGTTCGGCGTCGGCCGCCGGCGCTTCCTCTATGGCCTGTTCGCCCTGGCCTGCCTCGGCCGCTTCGTCCTGCCGGCGGCCTTCGATCCGGGCTTCTTCTCAGGCTTCCGCAACGGCTTCACCGTGGTGAACTTCCTGCCCACGACCCACCTGGCGACCCTGCTGTTCGGCGCCCTCATCGCGGGGGTCGAGACCCGGCGGGAGCGCTGGGCGTTGGCTCCCGTGGTCCTGCTCTATGGTCTGGCCACCGCCTATTTCTATGGCAATGGGCCGGGCCTGTTCGTCTTCGGCGCCTCGACCCTGCTGCTCGCCATGCCTCGGATCCGCACGCCGCGCTTCGCCGCCCCGGTGGTGTTCGCGCTCGCCGGCGCCTCGCTGTGGATCTATCTCAGCCACATGGTGCTGCGCGACGCCTTCGAGGCGGTGGGCCTGGTCGGTCAGCCGGCGGTCACCACCGCGATCGCGCTCGGCCTCGGCGTCGCCTTCTGGACCGTCTGGTCCAAGGGCGTCGGGTTCGTGAACCGCACCCTGCGCCGCCCCCTCGCGCTGCAGCCCGACGCCGCGGTATGAGGTATCGGGATACCTACAAGCCCCACCTGATCGTCTACGATATCTAGCCTTCGTCGCGGGGCAGGGGCTGCTCGGTCGTCCCCAGGGCGTCGGCCAGCCGCATCTTCGCAGACCCCGGCCGCAGCGGCTTCTGCTGGTTCTCCGCGGGGGTCCAGCCGGTCAGGGTCAGGATCTCGAACGTCGCCGGGATTCGCCCGTCGGGCTCGGCGAACTTGGCCTGATAGATCTCGAACGCCCGGCCCAGAAGCTGGCGGGTCAGCGGTTTCGGATGCCGCTCGGCCAGCACGCTCGTCTCGCCCATCGCCCTGAGATCCGCCAGCAGCTTCAGCGGGTGGGCGTAACGCACCGTCACCCGGTCGACATCGGCCACCGGCAGGGCGAACCCCGACCGTTGCAACAGGCCCGCGGCGTCATAGGCGTCGGCGAACGGCGAGACCCGCTGGCCGGCCCCGCCATAGATCTCGATCTCCGCCTCGACCAGGCAGTGCCGCAGCTCGGTCAGGGTCGCGCCGCCGAACAGCGAGCCGATGAACAGCCCGTCCGGCTTCAGCGCCCGGCGGATCTGGATCAGGGCGCCGACCACGTCATTGGTCCAGTGCAGGGCCAGGGTCGAGATCACCAGGTCCAGCTTGCCGAACGCGAAGGGCAGCCGCTCCTCGTCGGCCACCAGCCGAGCGCCGGTCCGCCCGGCCAGCATCCTGGGCGACAGGTCGGCCTCGACCAGCAGGCCCACCCGGCCGGCCGCGTCGCTCCCAGCCAGGGCTTCACGGAACGCCCCGGTCCGCGCGCCCAGGTCGACGGCCAGCGGGAAGTCGCGCATGATCGCTTCCAGCCGGGCGACGGCGTCCTCGGCGGCGCGGCGCTTCAGGAAGTCGGCCTCGGCATAGCCGGGGGCGGCGCGGTCGAGGCGGGCGCGCAGCAGGGCGCGGTCGAAGATCAGGGGCGGGACGGAGGACATGAGCCTGCAAGATGGCGTCTTCGGCGGCTGGAAGCCAGGGCCTGGCCTGCGCGCGGCGGGCCGCGGCCTGCTCGACCTGATCTTCCCGCCCCACGCCCTGGACGAGGAGGGCGCTCCGCGCCCGCTCGCCAGTGGCTTCTCCGCCGAGGCCTGGAGCCGCATCGTCTTCCTCGACGACCCGGTCTGCGACGGCTGCGGAACCCCCTTCGAATACAGCCAGGGCCCCGGCGCCCGCTGCGCCGCCTGCCTGGCCCGGCCGCGGCCGTTCCAGCGCGCCCGCGCCGCCTGCCTCTATGACGAGGCCTCGCGCGGCCCGATCCTGCAGCTCAAGCACGCCGACCGCACCGACCTCGCCCCGCTGTTCGCCCGCTGGATCAGCCGCGCCGCCCGCGACCTGCTGGCCGAGGCCGACGCGGTCGCCCCGGTGCCGCTGCACCCGACCCGCCTGCTGCGCCGCCGGTTCAACCAGTGCGCCGAGATCGCCCGTCCGCTCGCCGCCCTGTGGGACCTGGACTATCTCCCCGACACCCTGGTCCGCCGCCGCGCCACCGAGACCCAGGGCGGCAAGTCCGGCTCCGGCCGCCGCCGCAACGTCGCCGCCGCCTTCGAGGTCCCCGCCGCCCGCGCGAAACGCATCGCGGGCCGGCGCATCCTGCTGATCGATGACGTCATGACCACCGGCGCCACTTTGGAAGGCTGCACCCGCGCGCTTCTGAAGGCCGGAGCCGCCTGCGTCGATGTGGCCGTGGTCGCGAGGGTGAAAGAACTCGCGAACCGCCCCATATAGAGTTGCGTAAGGAGTTGAGCGTTCAATCGAGAGCCATGGCCCAGGTCACCATCTACACGAAGCCCTACTGCCCCTACTGCGTCCGCGCCGTTTCTCTGCTTGAGAAGAAGGGCGTCGACTTCACCGAGATCGAAGCCGCCTTCGATCCGCAGAAGCGCCAGGAGATGATCCAGCGCGCCAACGGTCGGGCGACCTTCCCCCAGATCTTCGTCGGCGACGAGCATATCGGCGGCTGCGACGAAATGATGGCCCTGGAATACGCCGGCAAGCTCGACCCGCTGCTCGAAGCCGCCTGAACGCTTGCCAAGCGTGGCGTGAGCGGGCTTAGGAACCGGTCATGCCCCTGCGCGTCGGCCTGATCCAGACGAGAACCCCCGCCACCCACGCCGCGGCCCTGGCCCATGTCGCGCCCCTGGTGCGCGAGGCGGCGGCGCAGGGCGCGACCCTGATCGTCACGCCCGAAGGCACGAACATCCTGCAGAAGGACCGCGACAAGCTGCTGCCGCAGCTCGCCACCCTCGACGCCGATCCCGTGGTGCTGGGCCTGCGCGACCTCGCCCGGGAGCTCGGCGTCTGGCTGCTGATCGGCTCGGCCCTGGTCAAGCGCGAGGATGGCAAGGCGGCCAACCGCGCGGCCCTGGTCTCGCCCGATGGCGCGATCGCCGCGATCTACGACAAGCTGCACATGTTCGACGTCGATCTGCCCACCGGCGAGACCGCTCGCGAGAGCGCGGTCTACGAGCCGGGGGAGCGCGCCGTCGCCGCCCTGGCCGGCGAGGCCAGGCTCGGCCTGACCATCTGCTACGACATGCGCTTTCCGGCGGTCTACCGGGCGCTGGCCCTGGCTGGCGCCGAGATCCTGTGCGCGCCCGCCGCCTTCACCCGCCCCACCGGCCAGGCCCATTGGGAGATCCTGCTGCGGGCCCGCGCCATCGAGACCGGCTCCTTCGTGCTGGCCCCCGCCCAGGGCGGCTTCCACGAGGATGGCCGCGGCACCTACGGCCACAGCCTGGCGATCGGCCCCTGGGGCGAGGTGCTCGGGACCCTCGACCATGACGAGCCCGGCGTGCTGGTGGTCGACCTGCCGGACGGCGCCGTCGCCAAGGCCCGCGCCGCGATCCCGGCCCTCGCCAACGCCCGGCCCTTCGCCGCGCCGGAGCCGCTGGCATGATCCGCTACGCGCTCGCCTGCGAGCACGACCATGAGTTCGAGGGCTGGTTCGGCGCCTCGGCCGACTTCGACGACCAG
Organism: uncultured Phenylobacterium sp.; assembly: GCA_945952175.1. GTDB lineage: Bacteria > Pseudomonadota > Alphaproteobacteria > Caulobacterales > Caulobacteraceae > Phenylobacterium. Next base: position 10,914 of record CAMFHW010000078.1, read on the forward strand.
CAGTCGCGCGGCCTGCTCGATTGCCCCGTCTGCGGTTCGAAGTCCGTGCGCAAGCAGATCATGGCTCCGGCCGTGGCGGGCACGAAGCGCTCCACGCCCGACCTGCCGCCCCAGGCGCGGCAGATGATGATGGAGGCCCTGGGCCAGGTCCGCCGCCACGTCGAGGAGAACTTCGACTATGTCGGCGACGGCTTCGCCGCCGAGGCCCGCGCCATCCACGAGGGCCGCTCCGAAGACCGCGGCATCTATGGCGAGGCCACGCCCGCCCAGGTCAAGAAGCTGGCCGAGGACGGCGTCCCGGTCGCGCCCCTGCCGCCCGCGCAACCCAAGAAGACGCAGGTCAACTGAACGCGTTCAGGGGCGTTGCGGCGAAGCTCGCCCGCCCCTAGGGTCCGGCCCATTGTTACATAGGGCCCCCATTCCATGATCCGTAAGATGACGTCCGCCGCCGCCCTGATCGCAGGCGCGGCCCTGGCTTCCGCCGCCCACGCCCAGACCGCGCCGCGGCCCGACCAGCTCGCCTTCCGCGACCTCTACAAGGAGCTGGTGGAGCCGAACACCACGCTTTCGTTCAGCAGCTGCGCCGCCGTCGCCGAGACGATCGGCGCGCGGCTGAGGGCGGGCGGCTATGCGG
>CAMFHW010000079.1 GCA_945952175.1 uncultured Phenylobacterium sp.
GTGATGTAGGCGGGCTTGCCCATCCAGCGGAACAGCCGCATCGCCGTCTCGCCCGAGAGCCGTGAGGCGCGCTTCTTCATCACCTCCAGCAGGCCCGCCAGGTCCTCGTCCGGCCACTCGGCGAAGAATCGGGCCGCGCTGCCGTGCTCAGCGGCGAGGTCGCGCAGGAAGATCGCGTTGTCGCGCACCGACAGGATCTTGGCGGCGTTGCGCACGATGCGCGTGTCCTTCAGGTGGCGGTTGAGGTCTTCGTCGGACATGGCCGCATTGATCGGGACCGCGAAGCCTTGGAAGGCCGCCTCGAAGCCCGGCCACTTGTTCTCGATGACCTTCCAGTTGAAGCCCGCCTGGAAGACGCAGCGGGTCATGGTGGCGAGCCAGCGGTCGTCGGGGGTCGCGGCGAGTTCGGCCGCGGGCTTGGGCGCATGCTCGGCGACCAGGGCCTCCAGGGCCGCCTCCCCGCCCTTGCGCTCGGCGGCGCGGGCATAGATCTCGGCGAACTTGCGCATGGCGGACCTCCCTCCCCTGTCCGGCTCATCCTGCGGCCAGCGCGGCCCGGCGCCAACAGGTCAGGCTCGGCCCCATCAAACCGATTGCAATTCAATATCAGTTGGGCGATGACGTCGTAACAGGTTCGACGAAAGGGCTCCGGACATGATCACCGTCTATGGCGAAGGACGAGGCTACCGGGTCGTGTGGCTGCTGGAGGAGATGGGCCTGCCCTACCGGCTGCGGGACGTGGACCTGCTGAAGGGCGTCGAGCACGACCCCGAGTTCCTGGCCATCAATCCCGGCGGCTTCATCCCGGCCCTGCAGGACGGCGATGTGGTCATGGTCGAGTCGATCGCGATCATGGAATACCTGATGGCCCGCCACGGCCCGACGCCGCTGGCGCCCCGCCCCGAAGACCCGGCCTTCCCGGCCTATCAGCAATTCCTGCACCTGGGCGAGGCCGGCCTCGCGGCCTCGATCTATTTCGTCAACGGCGCCCGCAACATCGCCCCCGAGGCGGAGCGCGACAACTGGAGCGCTCGCCAGGCCCTGGGCGTGTTCGTGACCCGGCTGCAGCTCGTCACCCGGCAGCTGGCCCAAGCGCCCTACATGGCCGGCGACCGGTTCACGGCGGCCGACATCTCGGTGGCCTACGCCCTGCAGCTGGCCCAGCGGACCGTGGGCTATGAGCTCGGCGAGACGGAGCTGGCCTATGTCGCCCGCTGCATGGACCGCGACGGCTACAGGCGGGCCATGGCCGCCTGCCACGCCACCCGCGGCTGGACCGAGCGGCTGGCCAAGGAGCGCGGGGTGGAGGCGATCTAGGCCTGCTGGGCGCTCGGCGTCATCGCCGGTCGGCCGGCGACCAGCACCCGCGCCAGGTCGCGCAGCGCGGCCGGCGCGAACACGATCCCGAGCGGCAGGATGGGCGCATAGAGCAGGCCCCAATAGACGTTGTCGTGGCGGCCCACGACGGCGAAGGCGGCCAGGTAGCCGGCCAGGATCAGGCCCGCGCGGGCGGCCAGCGGATCGCGGCGCCCCACCAGCCCCAGCAGCGACAGGCAGATGGCGGCGGCCACCAGCCAGGCCGGCGGCGAGGCCAGATAGGCGTCCCACCGCGCGGTGGCGACCACGAACGACCAGCCACCGAGCCCGAGCCAGCCGGGACTCGCGACATCGCCCGCCCGCTGCTGGGCGGCGACCAGGGCCAGGTGGGCGGCGAAGAGGCCCGCGAAGACCGCCAGCCCGACAGCCCAGCCGGCGGCCTCGCGCCAGCGGCGCTCCAGCAGTGCGCACGCGGCCATGGCCAGCAGGTAGGGCGCGGCCAGTTCGCGGAACAGGCAGGCGGCGAGGCCCAGCGCCAGCGGCAGGAGCCAGCGGTCGGGCCGGCGCACCGCCAGGGACAGGGCGATCAGCAGGGCGGCCCACATCTCGTGCATGTAGATGGCGGTCGGCACGCCGGCCGTGGCGACGCCGCCCGCCAGGGGCACGAGCCCCCAGAGCCGGCCTCGCGCCGAGACCCCCGCCACATCCAGGGCGCGCCAGAGGGCGAAGAGGGCGCCGCCAGCCAGGGCCAGCAGCAGCGCCCAGGCGACGGGCTGAGGAACGGCGGCGAGCAGCAGGGCCTGGGTCGGCTCGCGCACCACGGCGGCCGGCGCCATGGGATAGTCCCGCGCCCGATGCTCGGCCGCCGCGACGGCGTAATAGTCCTCGCCCCGACCCACCCGTGCGGCCACGGCGCGATAGAGATCGATGTCGGAGTCTCCGGCCGCCACCACCGCCGGCGGATCGGCCGCGACCCCCGGTCGCGCCGCCGCGGCCAGAACCAGGGCGGCCATGACGCCCACCAGCAGGACGGCGGCCCAACGCGGCCATGCGGCGAAGCGTGTCACGGGATCGACCGTCCGAAAGGGGCCTGAGGAACCGGGCGGAGTCTGGACGGCGCGGGTGAAGGGGCGATTAAGCCGCAGCTTGCTCAACCAGCCGTGAACGCCCTCAGATTCGGGCTGAGAGAGTTGGAAACCGAACGGTCAGCGAAGTCGAAAGGCAGCCAGGAGTCTGGCTAGGAACCCGGTGCGGCCCCTACTCGCCGATGGATCATCACTTTGAGCTCCACGCTTGCGCGATTGAGCGCCTGCCAGAAGCTTCTCGCGTTCAAGCATCATTGCTGGCAGGTCGTTCTCGTCCACGGGACTTGCATGCCCGGGAACATCGCCAAACAGGTCCTCAGAGCGGAACCAGCTCACGTTTTTGAAGCGAGCGTCCCGAGCGAGGGCCGCGTTCAGCTCGATCAGCAATATGGCCTGTGGGGTTATTGTTCGCTGTGACTTGTTGGCCGGGCGAGTGGCCAAGATATATTTGCCGTCCGCGAAGTCGGTGACCTGAAAAATCACCGTGTAGCTATGAAGACGGACAACGAAGTCCCAGCCACGATCGCCAGCGTAGTTCGACGTATCGGCGTCATAGCCGAGGTCCCGGAAAATCTCCGCCAGCGCATCGGCGACACCGCGCCCCCCGTAAACGACGATGTCGAATTCGTCCTCGATGGTGTCGTTAGGGAAGTCGGTAAGGAGTTCGGCGCACCGCCTGATACGCAGCTTCACCGCCCGTCCTCCCCTTCAAAGGCGTCATAGACGAGTCCACCGGCGCCCAAAGCGCCTGCGCCAACAGCCAATTTCATGGGTTTGGTTGTGCCCTGCCAGGCCCTCTGCAACGGGTCGTACCTTTGCCAGCCCAGCTTTCTTCCGCTCCAGCCCCCACCGCCGTAACGAGCCGGTATCTTGCCACCGTAGTAGTCGTCATCGACCCCGAAATGGAGGGCGCGGAACTCACCGGTCCTCATGCCTTTCCCGTCAATGACAAAGAACGGGCTCTCCACGATCGCTCGGGGATAGAGCCCGCCGCCAAGAAAGGCCGGCATCGGCTGATTCCGCCCGATCACGTGGTGGCCCATGCCCTTGTACGGTTCCATGAACCTCTGGGCGAGCAGCGGATCTCCGTCCGCAAGTTCCGTGGCGCGCTTCAACGCACTTGCCGTGCGCGCCTCTTCGGAAAGGAAATTGAGACCGCTGAGCGCCTTGAGCTCGCCGGCGCCGTAGAGCATCGATCCCGCGTTGAACCCGAGCTCGCCCTGGTTCTTGCCGATCTCGAACCTTCTATTGAACTCACCTCGTAGTGTGTCCGCTTCGGGCGTCGCGGTTGGATCGACGCTCGCCCTGAATTCTCGCGCGGCGCCGACTACCTCGGTCTTCAGCGACTCGGGGTGCGAGACGCGATCACGCGCGGCCCGTCCAAGTTGCGAGGCGGTGTCGAACAGTTCGTCCCAAGCCGTCGTCCCCAACGGGGCGGTTGCCGCTTCGTAGGGGTTCGCCAGCCTGCTAACAAATGCGACAGTGGAGCCCAGGTCGTACGCCGTGTTCCGAGCGCCGCGGAGAGCACCGACAACATTGCCGCCGGTCTGGGCCGCCAGCCCACCGGCCTCGCGCACGAGCCGATCACGCGCCCTAACGCCCACGGGCGGTTGTCTGGCCGCGGGGTTGGCGGCCTTTGCAGCGGGCGCGCCGCTTGCGGTCACCGGTTGCCCAAGCAGCCGCGCCCCGAGCGCCAACACGTCACTCGGCCTAGCCGCCGAGATTTCCTCGCCGGTGCGAGCCGCCCGTCGCCAAGCCTCATGCGCCATGGCCTCCGCGTCGCGCGTGAAGCGTTGTGCATCGGCTGTGCGTCGCACCATCCAATCCCCAATATCGTCGACGACGCTCTCGCGCCGCTGCGCCGTTTGACGCCCAGCCATCCGAACCCACCATCCTTGCCAAGAGTGAGCGCGACGGCGTCCAAGGGCCACAACCGCCCGACACGTCGCACGCCGCCACCATGTTCCAGCTTGAGTTGCAAGTCAAGAACAAAACAAGAACAAAAAGGCCGCGCGTGAACTCGGTCCCCCCTTGAGGGTCGTCAGTGCCCCATCACAAACGTCGAGATTCGCCGACGGCGCCCGCCGCCCTAACCCTCGTTGGTGCCCCAGGCCGGACTCGAACCAGCACGCCTCTCGGCAATAGATTTTGAGTCTACCGCGTCTACCATTTCGCCACTGGGGCCCAGCGGGGCCGGCAATCTAGCGGCCGCTTGGCGCGCCGCAAGTCCCCGCGCGCCGACGCCTTGCGCTTAAGTGCCGAGAGGAAGGATCCGGGAGCGGTCTTGGGGGCCCGCTCCCGGACCAGGTCAGGCCGCCGCAGGGGGGAGGTTCTGCGAGGCGGCCACCGCGGGGTGGACGATGCGTCCGCCCGCGACATTCAGACCGGCGGCGAAGCCGGGATCTTCGGCGAAGGCGGCCTCCATTCCCTTGTCGGCCAGGGCCAGGACATAGGGGGTGGTCGAGGCGACCAGCGCATAGGTGGAGGTCAGCGGCGCGGCGCCCGGCATATTGGCCACGCAGTAGTGGACCACGCCGTCGACCACATAGGTCGGTTCCGCATGGGTGGTGGGGTGCGAGGTCTCGAAGCAGCCGCCCTGGTCGATCGAGACGTCGACCAGCACCGAGCCGGTCTTCATCAGCTTCAGGTCTTCGCGGCGGATCAGCTTGGGCGCCGAGGCTCCGGTGATCAGCACGCAGCCGATCACGAGGTCGGCGCTGGGCAGCAGCTCCAGCAGGGCGCCGCGCGAGGACAGCACGGTGCGGGCGCGGCCCTCGAAATGGGCGTCGAGCTGGGCGAGCCGGGCCGGCGAGATGTCCATGATGGTGACGTCGGCGCGCATGCCGACGGCGATCTCGGCCGCGTTGAAGCCCGAGACCCCGCCGCCCAGGACGATCACCTTGGCGGGGGCCACGCCGGGCACGCCGCCCATCAGCAGGCCACGACCGCCGGCCGGCGCCAGCAGGTGGGCCGCGCCGACCTGGGCGGCCATGCGCCCGGCGACCTGGCTCATCGGGGTGAGCAGCGGCAGGCCGCCGCGGGCGTCATAGATCGTCTCGTAGGCGATGCAGGTGGCGCCCGAGGCCATCAGGCCGTGGGTCTGCTTCGGATCGGGGGCCAGGTGCAGGTAGGTGAACAGGGTGTGGTGCGCCTTCAGGCGGGCGATCTCGGCGGCCTGCGGCTCCTTGACCTTCACGATCAGCTCGGCGGCGTCGAACACCGCGCCGGCGTCGGGGACGATCTTGGCGCCGGCGGCGGCGTAGTCGGCGTCGGAGAGGTCGACGCCCGCCCCGGCTCCGGCCTGGACGAAGACCTCGTGGCCGTGGGCGGTGAGGGTCGCCACCAGGGCCGGCGTCAGGCCGACCCGGCGCTCGAGGGGCTTGATTTCGGTGACCGTGCCGATGCGCATGTTCGTCTCCTCCGCGAGCCCTGGGAGAATAACGCCAGGGCGGGAGACGAGTTCTTGAAAAGTGACCCTTCAGAGAGCATTGATACGCAAGATCCGTGCATAAGAATCCTATAACGCGATGAAATCTTCAGCTTCCCTGGATCGGGCGGACAAATCCCTGCTCCGGCACCTGCAGGCCCACGGCCGCGCCACCCATGGCGAACTGGCCGAGGCGGCGCATCTGTCGGAGTCGGCCTGCTTCCGCCGCGTCCGGGCGCTGGAGGCCGAAGGCGTGATCACCGGCTATGGCGCGGCCATCGATCCGCGCGCGGTGGGGCTCAGCCTGACGGTCTTCGTCTCCATCACCCTGAACGGCCAGTCACAAGACATGCTGGCGGCCTTCGAGACGGCGGTGGCCCAGACGGAAGAGATCATGGAGTGCCACCTGATGACCGGCCAGGCGGATTACATGCTGCGGGTGGTGGCGGCCGACGTCGACGACCTGGAGCGTATCCACGCGACGCGGCTCTCGAAGTTGCCCGGCGTGGCGCGGATCAATTCCTCCATCGCCCTGCGGACGGTGGTCCGGCGGACAGGATTGCCGATCCGCTAGGGTTCTTAGGTCCTCCCCGTTGGGGGAGGTGGATCGTGGCGGAGTCACGAGACGGAGGGGGGCCGACAGGCAGGGCGAAGTGGGCTTCAGCCCCCTCCACCGTTTCGCGGTCCCCTTCCCCCAACGGGGGAGGACCCAAGCGATTTGCCCTTCATCAAGGCAAAATCGCCGCACCCATGGCGAAGTCGCCTCGACGTCACCAATTCTAAATGATAATCACTCGCAATAGGGGCGCGTCACGGTTTTCGCGCGAGGAAGCTGAATGAACGACCTGTCCATGGACCGCACGGCTCTCTTGGACGCCGGCCCCGCCGAGGCGGTGGTGGTGCGGCTCAGCCAGGCGGAACTGGGCGCCAAGGGCGTCATCGTCGAGGTGCGCGCCGAGGTGGGCGAGGTCGACCACGGGGTCGACGCCGCCGAGCTGCAGCGCCGCCTGCTGGAATTCGGCTTCGTCGAGGGCGCGCGGGTCGAGGTGATCCACGAGGGCGCCATCGGCCACGACCCGATCGCCGTGCGCCTGGACGACATGCGCGTGGCGCTCCGCCGCCGCGACGCCGGCGAGGTGCTGGTGCTGCTGGACCGGTCCGCGGACCGTCCATGAGCGAGGCCGCGCTGGGCCCGTCGCGCATCGCGCTGGTGGGCAATCCCAATTCGGGCAAGACCGCCCTGTTCAATGCGTTGACCGGCGCGCGCCAGAAGGTGGCGAACTATGCCGGCGTGACGGTCGAGCGGAAGGAAGGCACGGTCACCGCCGCCTCCGGCCGGGTGATCCATGTGCTGGACCTGCCGGGCACCTATTCGCTGCGCGCCCGCAGCCCCGACGAGGTGGTGACCCGCGACGCCGTGCTGGGCCGCCTGCAGGGCGAGGTTCCGCCGGACGTGATCGTCTGCGTGGCCGACGCCACCAACCTGCGCCTGGTGCTGCGGCTGATCCTGGAGCTGAAGGCCGTGGGCCGCCCGCTGGTGCTGGCGCTCAACATGTACGACATCGCCCAGCGCCAGGGCCTGCGGATCGACCTCGAAGGCCTGAGCCGCGAGATCGGCGCGCCGGTGGTGACCACGGTGGCCACCCGCAAGCGCGGCGTCGACGACCTGGTCGCCCAGGTGGAGGCCAAGCTCGCGGCCGCCGAGGCCGTGGGCGAAAGCGCCTGGCGCGAGCTGGACGCCAGCCAGATCCGCGACGCCCACCGCGAGGCCCAGCGGATCATGCGCGCCCACGTGCGCCCGCCCGAACGGCCCGACACCCTGACCGGCAAGGTCGACGGGGTGCTGCTGCATCCAGTGGGCGGGCTCGTGATCCTGCTCAGCCTGCTGTTCGTGATGTTCCAGGCGGTGTTCACCTGGGCCAAGCCGATCATGGACCTGATCGACGGCGGCTTCGGCGGGCTGGGCGGGCTGGTGGGCCACTACCTGCCGGACGGCCTGCTGCGCGGCCTGCTCGTCGACGGGGTGATCGCCGGCGTCGGCAGCGTGCTGGTGTTCCTGCCGCAGATTCTGATCCTGTTCCTGTTCATCATCATGCTGGAGGACTCCGGCTACATGGCCCGGGCGGCCTTCCTGATGGACAAGATCATGGGGGGCGCGGGCCTGCACGGGCGCGCCTTCATCCCGCTCCTCTCCAGCTTCGCCTGCGCGATCCCGGGGATCATGTCGACGCGGGTGATCGATTCCAAACGCGACCGGCTGACCACCATCCTGGTGGCGCCGCTGATGACCTGCTCGGCGCGCATCCCAGTCTACACCCTGATCATCGGGGCGGTGATCCCGAACAGGACCGTGTTCGGCTTCGCGAGCCTGCAGGGCCTGGTGATGTTCGGGCTCTATGCGGCCGGCATCCTGTCGGCGCTGACGGCTTCGTTCGTCATGCGGCGCTTCTTCTGGCGGGGCATGAGCGAGCCCTTCATGATGGAGTTGCCGACCTACAAGGCGCCCGACCCGGCCAATGTGGTCCGGAACCTGCTGCTACGAGCCCAGATCTTCATCAGCCGCGCCGGCCGCATCATCCTGCCGCTGATGGTGGTTGTGTGGTTCGTCTCGAACTTCCCGGCCGCGCCGGCGGACGCCACGGCGCCGGCCATCGACTACAGCCTGGCCGGCCTGATCGGTCATGCGCTGCAGCCGATCTTCGCGCCGATCGGCTTCAACTGGCAGATGACCATCGCGCTCATCCCGGGCCTGGCGGCGCGGGAGGTGGCGGTGGCGGCCCTGGGCACGGTCTACGCCGTCGGCGGCGCGGACGCCTCGCCCACCGCCCTGGCGGCCACCCTGCACCATCAGTGGACCCTGGCCTCGGGCGTGGCCTTCCTGGCCTGGTACGTCTTCGCGCCCCAGTGCATGGCCACGCTGGGCGTGGTGAAGCGCGAGACCAACAGCTGGAAATGGCCGGCGGTGATGTTCGGCTATATGATCACCCTGGCCTATGTGGCGGCCCTGGTCGTCTACCAGATCGCCCTGGCTCTGGGCTGGGGATGAACGCCGGTCTGCGACTTTAACGGGCCGTTCAGCGCGGACTGGTTAGCTCTTCTTCGGGAGGGCTCCAGAATGGACCAAGACCAGACCCCTGCGCGCCGCAAACGGCTGAGCAAGCCGGCCCGCGAACGCATGGTCGACCGCATCCGCGAAATCCTGATGCACTTCGGCGGCGAGGCCCATCGCCGAGAGGTCATCGCCCATATGGTCAAGGAGAAGGGGGTGGACAGCCGTCACATCCCCGAGGACCTCGAGGCCACGGTGATCCACTGCTTCGAGGAGGCCTGGCGCGACGAGCACCGCCGCGAGGCCCACGGCCTGGTCCTGCGCTTCGGCGAGGGCTCGCACCGCTGGGGCGTGCGGATGCCGGAGCTGGCGCACTAACCCCTCAGGGGACGGTCGGCGCCTCTTCGCCCGCCAAGGCGATCGCCGCGGTCTGCAACCGATTGAGCAGGCGCTTCAGCAGCGCCACCTCGCTGGGCGCCAAGCCTGCGATCAAGGCCGCCTCATAGGCCAGCGCCAAGGGGGCGATCTCCGCATAGAGCCGCGAGCCCTCGGCCGACAGGGCCAGCATGTGCGAGCGACCGTCCGCATGATGGTCGGTGCGCGCCACCAGCCGGCGCCTGGCCAGCCCTTGGGCCGCCCGGCTGACCGTGACCTTGTCCATGCCGGTGCGCGAGACGATCGCCACCTGGGTCAGGCCGCCGTCCTCGGCCAGCACGCAGATCAGCCGCCATTGCGGAATGGTCAGGCCGAAGCGGTCCTCATAGGCGCGCGCGATCAGGCCCGAGACGGCGTTGGACGCCACCGACAGCCGATAGGGCAGATAGGCGTCCAGCTTCAGGGTCGACGGCGGGTGCGTGGTTTCCGGAAGCTGGGACGGTCCGCTCACGGGGCCTGAACCTCCTGCTCGATGGCGCCGAAGATCGAGTGCCGCCGCCCGTCGCGCATTTCAATCCTGACACGATCGCCGGCCTTCAGGAACGGCGTCCTGGGCGCCCCATGGGCGAGCGTCTCGACCGTGCGCAACTCGGCGAGGCAGGAATAGCCGACGCCGCCGTCGGCGACCGATTTCCCTGGACCGCCATCGGGACCGCGATTCGACACGGTGCCGGAGCCGACGATCGTGCCGGCGCAGAGCGAGCGGGTCTTGGCGGCGTGGGCGACCAGGGTCCCGAAGTCGAAGGTCATATCGACCTCGCAGCGGGCTTCGCCGAGCGGCTTGCCGTTGAGCTCCACCTCAAGCGCGCCGACCAGCTTGCCGTCCTGCCAGGCGGCGCCCAGCGCGTCCGGCGTCACCGCCACCGGCGAGAAGGCCGAGGCCGGCTTGGACTGGAAGAAGCCGAAGTTCTTGGCGAGCTCGGCGGGGATCAGGTTCCGCAGCGAGACGTCATTGGCCAGCAGGACCAGGCGGATGGCGGCGAGCGCCTCCTCGCGGGTCGCGCCCTGGCGCACGTCGCCGACGATCACCGCCACCTCGCCCTCGAGGTCGCAGCCCCAGGCCTCGTCGGCGAGCGGGATCGGGTCGCGAGGCCCGAGGAAGCCGTCGGAACCGCCCTGGTACATCAGCGGGTCCGTCCAGAAGCTCTCCGGCATCTCGGCGCCGCGAGCTTTCCGCACCAGCTCCACGTGGTTCACATAGGCCGAGCCGTCGGCCCACTGATAGGCGCGCGGCAGGGGACTGGCTGCGTCGTGCTCGTGGAAGCGCACGCGCGGAACCCCCCCATGCTCCAGGCTCTCGGCCAGGCCCCAAAGGTGCGGCGCGCAGCGGTCCCAGTCGTCCAGCGCCTCCTGCAGGGTGGACGCGATCGGCGCGGCCTCCACGCACCAGGCAAGGTCGTTGGACACCACGACGAGGCGGCCGTCGCGACCCCACTTGAGCGATGCGAGCTTCATGCGTTCCCTTCCCTGTGGGCTCACCGCCCGGCGCGCGTGAGCACGCGGGTCAGCTTGACGCCCTTTTCGTAGGCTTCCGGCTGGTAGACCGTGACCTCGACACAGATGTCCTGGCCGACGTCGTCCTTCCAGAGATAGTTGCGCTCGAACTGGGCCGAGCGGCCGGCGGGCGTGAAGCCCTCATAGGTGTCGCCCCACGGCGTGACCTTGGAAAGCTCGCGCCAGCCGAGGTCGCAGGCGCGCTCCAGCTCTTCCTCGGCGGCTTCGCGCAGATCGCCCTGGCGGTCGACGCTGACCATCAGGCCGGTGTTTTCCAGCTGTCGACATAGGCTGTGTTCTCGACCGTGGCGGCGGCCTCGCCGACCTCCAGCGGATCGCGGGTGTCGATCATCACCGCATATTCGTCGGTGGCGGCCTTGGGCTGGACCAGCATGTTCTTCAGCGCCTTCGGATGCGGGCCGTGGGTGAAGCCCGAAGGATGGAAGGTCATCATGCCGGCGTCGATGTTGTCACGGCTGAAGAAGTCGCCGGCGTGGTAGAACAGCACCTCGTCGAAGTCGTCGTTGTTGTGGAAGAATGGCACCTTCAGCGCGCCGGGGTCGGTCTCGAAGGGCCGCGGCGCGAAGGTGCAGACCACGAAGCGGTCCGAGACGAAGGTCGTGTGGACGCTGGGCGGCAGGTGGTAGCGGTGGCTGGCCACCGGACGCAGGTCCTTCACG
>CAMFHW010000080.1 GCA_945952175.1 uncultured Phenylobacterium sp.
CCGCCGGCCCTGAACCCGTGCGCGATCCCAAGGATCGCGTGATCGTATTCGACACCACCATGCGTGACGGCGAGCAGTCGCCCGGCGCCTCGATGTCGCTCGACGAGAAGCTGGAACTGGCCAAGATCCTGGAGGAGATGCGGGTCGACGTCATCGAGGCCGGCTTCCCGATCGCCTCCAACGGCGACTTCGAGGCGGTCCGCGCGGTCTCCGAGATCGTCACCGAGAGCACGGTCTGCGGCCTGGCCCGCGCCGGCATGGCCGACATCGAGCGCTGCGCCGAGGCGATCCGCCCGGCCAAGCGCGGCCGCATCCACACCTTCCTGTCGACCAGCCCGAGCCACCGCGACCACATCCTGCGGGCCAGCCAGGAAGACATCCTGGAGATGATCACCAAGTCGGTCAGCCACGCGCGCAATCTGTGCGACGACGTGGAATGGTCGGCCCAGGACGCCACTCGCACCGAGCAGGACTTCCTGCGCCGCTGCGTCGAGGCCGCGATCAAGGCCGGCGCCAAGACGGTCAACCTGCCGGACACGGTGGGCTACACCTATCCCAGCGAGTACGCCGACATCTTCCGCGACATCCTGGAGCACGTGCCGGGCGCCGACAGCATCATCCTGTCGACCCACTGCCACAACGACCTGGGCCTGGCGGTCGCCAACAGCCTGGCCGGCGTACAGGGCGGGGCGCGGCAGATCGAGGTGGCCGTCAACGGCATCGGCGAGCGGGCCGGCAACGCGGCCCTGGAAGAAGTGGTCATGGCGCTGAAAGTGCGCGGCGACCGACTGCCCTATTTCACGCAGATCGAGCCGCAGCACATCACCCGCGCCAGCCGCTACGTCTCGGCCATCACCGGCTTCCCGGTGCAGTTCAACAAGGCGATCGTCGGCAAGAACGCCTTCGCCCACGAGAGCGGCATCCACCAGGACGGCATGCTGAAGGACCGCGGCACCTACGAGATCATGAGCCCCGAAACGGTGGGGCAGGGCGGCTCCAACCTGGTCATGGGCAAGCACGCCGGCCGCGCGGGTTTCCGCGAGAAGCTGAAGGAGCTGGGCTACGAGCTGGGCCAGAACGCCCTGAACGAGGCCTTCCAGCGCTTCAAGGACCTGGCCGACAAGAAGAAGCATGTCTTCGACGACGACATCATCGCCCTGGTGGACGACGCCCTGGCCAGCGGCGCCGACCGCATCCAGGTCAAGCACCTGCGCGTGATCGCCGGCACCGAGGGCCCGCAGCAGGCCGAGCTGACCGTCACGGTCGACGGGGTCGAGAAGGCCGGCTACGCCACCGGTGACGGCCCGGTCGACGCGGTGTTCAACGCCATCCACGAGGTGGTGCCGCACACCGCGATCCTGCGCCTGTTCCAGGTGCACGCGGTCACTGAAGGCACGGACGCTCAGGCTCAGGTCTCGGTCCGCCTCGAGGAGGACGGCCGGATCGCCACCGGCCAGGCGGCCGACACCGACACGCTCACCGCCTCGGCCAAGGCCTATGTCAACGCGCTCAATAACCTCTTCGCGAGGAAGGAAAAGAGCGCGCCGGACGCCATCGCCAGCGGGTTCTGACCTGAGTGTCATCCCGGTTTCCGCGTCAGCGGAAGACCTGGACCCATATTCACCGATTTGTCCTGAAGACCCTGCGCGTCTGGGTCCCGGACTGACGCTGCGCGTCATCCGGGATGACACGCGGGTTTGGCCCTCGGGGGGCGCAATATGCTCTGGATCATCCTCACGGCGGCGGCCGCGCCGTTGCAGGTGGCGCGCAACGTCCTGCAGCGCGGCCTGATCGGCGACGCGGGCCCCTGGGGCGCCACCCTGGTCCGCTTCCTGTTCGGCCTGCCGTTCTCGATCGCCATCTTCGCGGCGGTGGCGCTGTTGACGCCGCACGCCGAGCCGCACTTCGCCGGCCGCTTCTGGCTGTGGGTGGCGATCGGGGCGGTGGCCCAGATGGCCGCGACGGCCTCGCTGCTGGTCGCCATGCACCGCGCCGGGTTCGCGGTCGCCACCTTCATGCAACAGGCCTCGCTGCCGTTCAGCGCCATCCTCGGCTGGGCGGCGTTCGGGGACGGGCTGAATCCGGTGAAGTGGCTGGGGATCGTCGTCACGACCGTCGGGCTCGCGGCCCTGTCCTGGCCGAAGCGCGACGCCGCCAGGGGCGCCTTCACCGGCACGATGCTGGGCCTGGCCTCCGGCGCGGCCTTCGCCTTCGCGCTGAACGGCTATCGCCAGTCCGGCATGGCGCTGGAGCCGAACCACCCGATTTATGCGGCGACCGCCGGGGTCGTCGTCGCCCAGACCCTCCAGACCCTGCTGCTGGGGAGCGCGCTCGCCGTCTGGCGGCCGGGCGCCCTTCGCGCGGTGGTGGCGTCGTGGAAGCCCTCGCTGGGTGCGGGCTTCTTCGGGGCGGCCGCCTCGGCCTGCTGGTTCGCCGCGCTGGCCATGGCGCCGGCGGGACCGGTTCGGGCGGTTGGCGTGATCGAGGCGCCGATCGCGGCGGCCGCCGGCCGGCGGCTGTTCAAGGAGCGGCTGAACCTGCGACAGGCCCTGGGCGGCGCGGCCACGGCCGTCGGCGTGATCCTGACCGCCCTGGGCTGACCCCGTGATAGACTGACGCCACGCGCCGCAGAGCTCGACGGAGGACGCCATGGACGGATCGACCCCGGTCTTCGACGCCGAGGCCCACGCCGAGCGGATGCGCCGCGACGGCTACACGGTCATCGAGGATTTCATGGACGGCGAGACCCTGGAGGCCGTCCGGGCGGGGCTCGCGCCGCATCTGGGGACCCACCACGGCCGCAACGACTTCGAGGGCTTCAAGACCGAGCGGGTCTACACCCTGGTCGCCCGGGCCAAGGTGTTCGAGCGCCTGACCGAGGATCCACGCATCCTGGCCCTGCTCGACCGGTTCCTGCTGCCCGGCTACCTGCTCTCGGCCAGCCAGGCGATCTGCATCCATCCTGGCGAAACGGCCCAGGGCGTACACACCGACGACGGCTTCTATCGCCAGCCCCGGCCGCGCGCGGCGAACAGCATCAGCGTCATCGCCGCCGTGGACGCCTTCACCGAGACCAATGGCGGCACCGAGGTGATCCCGGGCAGTCACACCTGGAGCCAGGCGGAGATCGAGGCGCGCCGCGCCGAGTTTCCGAATCTGTTGCGTCCCATGGTCATGCCGGCGGGCGCGGCGATCGTCTTCCAGGCGACGCTGCTGCACCAGGGCGGTGCGAACCGCAGCGAGGCGCCCAGGCTCGCCTTCACCAACCAGTATTGCGAGCCCTGGGGTCGGACCCAGGAGAACTTCTTCCTCGGCGTGCCGCGCGAGATGGTCCGCGAGATGTCGCCCAGGCTCCAGCGCCTCCTGGGCTACGACATCTGGCCGCCGTTCATGGGGCACGTGACGGCCTCGCATCCGGCCAAGGCGCTTGAGCCCGGCTGGGTCGCCCCCGTGCTGGCGGACGGGGGTTGCGAGGGCTAGGCTTTCGGCGTCGCGACGCCTGGCCGGCGAGACCGGGCGCGCCAAGGGAGGTCGTCCATGAGCGAAACCGCTGAACCCGCTGAGATCGCCGGTGAATTCCGCGAGCCGCGCAACCTGGCCCAGGAGATCAAGGGCTCGATCCACGACGATGCGACCGCGACCAGGCTTGGTCTGCGTGGGGGCACGGTGGCCGGCTCGGTGCACATGGACCAGTTCGTGCCGCTGCTGCTGACCCACTTCGGCGACGGCTGGCTGAAGACCGGCGGCATGTCGCTCTACTTCAAGCAGGCGACGGTCGATCGCGAGAAGGTGCGAACCTTCCTGCGTCCTGACGGTGAACGCGCCCGGCTCTCGATGCGGAACGAGGCCGGCGCCCTGGTCTGCGAGGGCGCCGCCAGCCTTGGCGAGGATCCCAGGAGCGAGCTACGCCAGCGGCTGGAAGGGCAGGATCGGTCCGACGTCGCCGGCCTGCGCATCTTGCAGCGCCTGAAGCTCGGCTCGCTCGGCGAGGCGGCCAAGACCCGGCAGGAGGCCAAGCACACGCTTGACCGCGTCGACACCTTGACCGAGCCGCTGGCGGCCTATCGTGGTGGGGATCCGCGCTGGAAGGGCGTCGTCCTGCCGCCCCAGGCCTGTGTCCAGCTCTTCGCCAGCGTCCATCGGGCCAAGTTCGACCTGGCGAGCAAGGCGGTGGGCCTGTTCGGCGCGATCGAGATCCAGTTCCTCGACGGGCCGCTGTTCGCCGAAACCGACTATACGACCCGCGCCGAGATCCTGGCCCTGAGCGAGAGCCCGAAGACCGAGAACCTCTGGTACGAGGTCACGCTCAGCGATGCGGAGGACAAGCGGCCGGTCGCGCGGATGCTGCAGTACCTGCGTTTCATGAAGGCCTCGTCGCCGCTCTACGCCTGAGGTTTGCCGGAGCCGGCCGCCACGCTATGAAACCGGTCCGTCCAGCGCGAGGGCCGCCGTGTCCGCCGTCAACGCCTCCGTCCTGCTCCGCCGTGGCGCCGCCCGGGTGGGGGCCGAGCGCATCGCCCTGCTGAAGGCGATAGGCGAGACGGGCTCGATCAGCGCCGCGGCGAAGCAGGCGGACCTGTCCTACAAGGCCGCTTGGGACGCCGTGCAGGCGCTGAACAACCTCTTCGATGGCCCGCTGGTGGCGGCCCAGCCCGGTGGGGCGAAGGGCGGGGCGGCGGAGCTGACGCCGCGGGGCCGCGCGGTGATCGCGGCGTTCCAGAAGGTCGAGGCCGAACTCGCCGCCGCGTTGGGGCGCATCGAGGCGGGCCTGGCCGACGCCCCCGATGTCGATCTTGGAACCCTCTTCTGGAGCCTGGGCATGAAGACGAGCGCGCGAAACGCCCTGCGGGGCGTGGTCTCCGGCGTCACTGACGGGGCGGTCAACGCCGAGGTGACGCTCAAGGTGGCCGACGGCGTGGAGGTGGTGGCGATCATCACCCGGCGCAGTGTGGCGGAGCTGGGCCTCAAGCCCGGCGCAGCGGCGATCGCCCTGATCAAGTCGAGCTTCGTGACGCTGGCGGTCGGGGAGGGCCTGCGCACCTCGGCCCGCAACCAACTGGTCGGAAAGGTGGCGGCCCGCGAGGACGGCGCGGTCAACAGCGAGATCTCGATCGCACTCGCCGACGGCAAGAACCTGACCGCCACCATCACCAAGGAGAGCGCCGAGGCCCTGGCGCTGTCGCCCGGCGATCACGTCGTCGCCCTGATCAAGGCTCAGCACGTCATCCTGGCCGTCGAATAGCCGGTCTACTGGGCCTCGAAGAAGGCGTCGGGGCTCTCGACCTCCACCAGCCGGCCCTTGCGGATCTCCAGGAACCGGGTGGCGACGCTGCGGGTGAAGTAGCGGTCGTGGCTGACGAAGACGCAGGCGACGTCCGAGCCTTCGAGCTGGGCCTCCAGTTCCTCCTGGCCTTCGATGTCCAGGTGGTTGGTGGGTTCGTCCAGCAGGTAGAAGTTCGGCTTGGCGAGCTTCATCTTCAGGAAGCTGAGCCGCGCCCGCTCGCCGTGGCTGAGGTTGCCGATCGGCCCGGTGATCCGCGCATAGGGAAAGCCGGCCTTGGCCAGCAGGGCGTTGGCCTCGCGGGTGGTCGCGCCCTCGGCTGCGCAGAGGAAGTCGATCAGGCTGGCCTTCAGCGGCAGGTCGACCATGGCCTGGTCGAAATAGGCGAGGCGGGTCTGGGGATTGAAGCGGATGGCGGCCTGGCCGTCATAGTGCTCGAGCTCGGGGTCGAAGGTCGCCGCGAGCAGGTTCAGCAGGGTCGATTTGCCTGAGCCGTTGACGCCGAGCAGGGCGATCCGATCGCCCATGGCCACGCTCAGCCGATCGATGTCGATCAGCGTCCGCTCGCCGCCGGGGACGATCACCGCCTGGCCCTGGATACGCAGGGCGACCTTGGCGTCCATCTCGCCGTCGTGCAGTTCCAACCGCCGCTCGCGCCCCGAATAGGCTTCCGTACGCTCGGCCTCGATGCGCTCGATCCGCTTCTCGGTCGCCTTGGCCCGCTTGTGGAACTTGTCGTTCTTGATCCCCCAGACCCGGTAGCGCGCGGCGACCTTCTGCAGGCGTTCGATCTCCTTGCCTTCCAGCTGGCGTCGCGCGGCGTCGGCGGCGTCGCGTTGCAGCAGGGCCTCGCGGGCCTCGACGAAGGGCGTGGCGAAGCTGTGGGCGCCGTCGGGGCGCAGGAACAGGGTCCGGCTGGTCGCCCGCTGCAGGAACTCGCGGTCGTGGCTGACGATCAGCATCGGCAGGCGGGCGTCCTCCTCCAACCAGCGCTCCAGGACGTTGATGTTCGACAGGTCCAGGTGGTTGGTCGGCTCGTCGAGGATCAGCAGGTCGGGCTCGGACAACCGCATGGCCGCTGCGATCAGCATCAGCCTGCGCCAGCCGCCGCTGAGCGCCGAGAAGGGGCGCTGGGCCGCCTCGTAGCCGACGCCGGTCTCGTCCAGCAGCACGTCGACCTTCCAGTCCTCCGAGCCGTCGCGGTGGGCGAGCGCGCCCTCCAGCACCTCGCGCAAGGGCAGGGGAAGCAGGTGCTCGGGCGCCTCCTGCGGCACATAGCCGATCTTCAGGCCGCGGGAGCGGACGACCTGGCCTTCGTCAAGCTCCAGCTCGCCCAGCAGGCACTTCAGCAGGGTCGACTTGCCCGCGCCGTTCTCGCCGACCAGGGCGGTGCGCGCATCGTCAAGCTGGAAGCTGACGTTCTCGAAGACGCGAGCGGATCCGTAGTGGAAGCGGGCGCTCTCGACGCCCAGGACGGCCTGACGGGACATTTCGGTTCACGCGCCCATCCGGCCGGAGACAAGTCGATCAAAGCCTAGCCTGGACGCGGCGCGGGCGCTGTCACCGGAATGCGACACCACGGGCCTTCGATGCGCGGGAGGGGACTCTTTTCGGGGCCTGGGCGAGACCGTCGCCGGCTCGCCGCATCTCGCGCGGGCGATCTCGCGCTTCGCCCGGCCAGCTTGGCTTTTTCCGCGGCGCGAACATATCAGGGCGCGGATCGCCGCGCCTTTTCATTAGGCCTTGAAATCAACCTATTGGCAGGGCACACGAGCCGATAGTCCTGCCTGCGGAGACGGGAGCGGTCGCGCGCCTTCTAGAAGGGTGTTTCGGCGGCTGCGACCCGGGCTTCGCTTACCTCCGCCGCCCCCCAGCCTCCACTCAAGGCCCTGCATGATTTCGTCCCTTTTCGGCGCCATCTCGAACGACATCGCCATCGACCTCGGCACCGCCAACACGCTCATCTACATGAAGGGCAAAGGCATCGTGCTGAACGAGCCATCGGTCGTGGCGTTGCGCAATGTCGGCGGCCGCAAGGTGGTCCATGCCGTGGGCGTCGACGCCAAGCAGATGCTGGGCCGCACGCCCGGCCACATGGAAGCCATCCGCCCCATGCGCGACGGCGTCATCGCCGACTTCGAAGTCGCCGAGGAGATGATCAAGTACTTCATCCGCAAGGTTCACAACCGCAAGGGCTTCGTGAACCCCAAGGTGATCGTGTGCGTGCCGTCGGGCGCCACCGCCGTGGAACGCCGCGCCATCAACGACAGCTGCCTGAACGCGGGCGGCCGCCGCGTGGGCCTGATCGACGAGCCCATGGCCGCCGCGATCGGCGCGGGCCTGCCGATCCACGACCCGACCGGTTCGATGGTGGTCGACATCGGCGGCGGCACCACCGAGGTGGCCGTGCTGTCGCTGTCGGGCATCGTCTATTCGCGCTCGGTCCGCGTCGGCGGCGACAAGATGGACGAGGCGATCATCAGCTACATGCGCCGCAACCATAACCTCCTGATCGGCGAGACCACCGCCGAACGCATCAAGAAGGAGATCGGCACCGCCCGCGCGCCGTCGGACGGCGAAGGCCTGTCGATCGAGGTCAAGGGGCGCGACCTGATGCAGGGCGTGCCGCGGGAAGTGCGGATCAGCGAGAAGCAGGCCTCCGACTCGCTGTCCGAGCCGGTGAGCCAGATCGTCGACGCCGTGAAGATGGCGCTGGAAGCCACCCCGCCGGAACTGGCCTCCGACATCGCCGACAAGGGCATCATGCTGACCGGCGGCGGCGCCCTGCTGCGTGGCCTGGACGCCGAGATCCGCGACCATACCGGCCTGCCGGTGACGGTGGCCGACGACCCGCTGTCCTGCGTGGCCCTGGGGTGCGGCAAGGTGCTCGAACATCCCAAGTGGATGAAGGGCGTGATGGACTCCTCGCTCGCTTAGAAATTGCTATTCATCACGGGAGGGGCGGCTGAGACTCACCCCTCCTGGAGGACAGCGGCCCCGTGGCCCTTCGAGACAATCCGTTCGGTGAAGTCAGGCTGCCGTTGCTGCTGAGCGCGGCCGCGGCGCTGCTGGTGGCCATCGTGGCCGCCGCCGCCCTGCTGCTGACCGACCGGCGCGAAACCTTCCAGTCGGAGGCCTATGGCGTCACCCGTCGGGTCGGCGACCAGGTGGCCGCGCCGGTGAACACCGTGGTCGCAGCGCCGGTGCGCTGGGGCGGCTCGGTGGTCGACTATGTGCAGGGCTATTTCTTCGCCGTCTCCGAGAACCGCCGCCTGAAGGCCGAGCTCAAGGAGGCGCAGCAGTGGAAGGTCGCCGCCGTCGCGCTGCGCGACACCAATGACCGCTACAAGGCCCTGCTGGGGCTGAAGACCGATCCGCCGATTCCGATGGTCGCCGCCCGCGCCGTGGCCGACTCCCGGGGCCCCTTCGCCAACACCCGCCTGATCAACGCCGGCGAGGAGCGAGGCGTCAGCGTCGGCAATCCGGTGATGAGCGAGAACGGGCTGGTGGGCCGGGTGATCGGCGTGACCACCGGCGCGGCGCGCGTCCTGCTGCTGACCGACGTCGCCTCGCGGACGCCGGTGATGATCGACCGCACCAACGCGCGCGCCATCCTGACCGGCGACGGCGGGCCCAATCCGAAGATGGACTACCTGCGCGGGAACAATCCGGTCGCCGAGGGCGACCAGATCCTGACCTCCGGCGACGGCGGCGTCCTGCCGCGCGGCCTGCCGGTCGGGCGGGCGGTCAAGGGGCTCGATGGCCGCTGGCGCGTGGTGCTGGCCTCGGACGCGGCGCCGGTCGACTTCGTGCGGGTGCTGTTGTTCCAGGACTTCCGCCAGCTGGTCGACGCCAAGCAACTGGACAAGCTGCCCGTGCCGCCGCCCTCCGAGCCCGTGGCCCAGACCGTGGGCGTGGTCGGCTCGACGCCGGCGCCCGCCGCTTCGCCGCCGGCCGGGAAGCCGGTGGATCTCAAGCCGGCGATCGGCACGCCGCCGCCGGCCGCCGCCGCGACACCCAAGCCCGCCGCGGCCAAGCCCGCCGCCGCCACCTCGGCGAAGCCACCGGCCAGCGGGACGGCCACGACCGCGGCCAAGCCTGCCGCGCCCAAGGCCGCGGCGCCGAAGCCGCCGGCGCCCAAGCCGTCCGTGGCCAGGCCGGCCGCCGACCCCGCCGCGGAGATTCCGCATTGAGCTTCGAGGCCGCCCGTCCACTCGCGCCCTGGCGCTGGATCGGGGGACCGATGCTGACGGCCCTGCTCGGCAACCTCGTGCTGTTGGTGCCCTTCCGCGTGTTCGGCCTGCAATTGCCCGAGCCGGTCTTCGCCATGGTCCCGGCCTTCGCATGGGCCGTGATCCGGCCCTCGATCCTGGCGCCCTTCGCCCTGCTGATCATGGGCGTGATCATGGACATCATGTGGGGGTCGGCCATCGGGCTGTGGTCGCTGTCCCTGCTGCTGGCCTATGGCGCGGTCCTGTCGGCGCGCAGCATCCTGGCCGGCCAGAGCCGGGTGGTGATGTGGATCTGGTACGCGGTCGCCTGCGGCATCGCCGAGGGGGCGGGCTACCTGTTCGTCCAGCTGGATTCCCAGTCCACGCCGAGTCCCTGGGCTGTCGGCTGGCAACTCCTCGCCACAATCCTGCTCTATCCGTTCGCGGACCGATTGATCGACCGGTTCGAGGACGCGGACGTGCGGTTCCGATAGGGGCGACATGGCCGAACCATCCATATTCTTCTCGGAGGTGAACGAGCGGCAGGGGACCTTCCACCGTCGCACCTTCCTGTTCGGCGGCCTGGCGGGCGTGGGCATGGTGGCGCTGGGCGCGCAGCTGGCTCGCCTGCAATTGGTCGAGACCTCGCGCTACGAGAAGCTGTCGGCCTCCAACCAGTTCAATTTCCGGCTCGTGCCGCCGCCGCGCGGCCTGATCGTCGATCGCAACGGTACGGTGCTGGCGACCAACCGTCCGAACTTCCGGCTGATGGTGGCCCGCGAGGACGACACCAAGCCGGCCGAGCTGATCAAGGCGGTGGCCGAGTTCGTGCCGCTGGACGAGAACCGCCAGGCGCGGCTCACTCGGGACCTCGCCGCCTCGCCCAAGCGCTCGCCGATCTCGGTCATGGAGGACATGACCTGGGAGCAGTTCTCCGCGATCAATGTCCGCGCGCCTGAACTGCCCGGCGTCACCGCCGACATGGGCGAGGTGCGCGTCTATCCGCAGGGCGGCGCCTTCACCCACGTGATCGGCTATGTGGCCAAGGTCAATAAGGACGACCTGACGCCGACCGGGCCGAATTCCGAAGCCATCATGCTGCATCCGGGCTTCAGGATCGGGCGTCAAGGGGTTGAAAAATCTTTCGATCTCGCTCTGCGCGGCCGACCAGGCGCCCAGAAGGTCGAGGTCGACGCCAAGGGACGTGAGGTCCGCGCGGCGTCGGGCGGCGATATCCCCGCCGTGCCTGGCAAGGAGATCCAGCTCACCCTGGACGCCGATATCCAGACGCGCGCCATGGAGGTGTTCGGCGAGGAGAGCGGCGCCGCGGTGATGATGGACTGCCGCACCGGCGACATCCTGTGCCTGTTCTCGGCGCCCAGCTTCGACGCCAACCGCTTCGTGCGGGGGCTGACCGGGCCGGAATACCGGGCCCTGGCGCAGTACGAGCGCAAACCGCTGTTCAACAAGGCGCTGACCGCCACCTATCCGCCAGGCTCCACCTTCAAGACCATGGTGGCCCTGGCGGCCCTGGAGGCTGGGGTCGACCCGAACCGGACCTATGTCTGCAACGGCGTCTGGTTCTTCGGCCGCGCCTTCCACTGCGACAAGCATCACGGCGTGCAGAACATGCACACGGCGATCGCCACCTCCTGCGACATCTTCTTCTACCAGACCGCGCTTTCGATCGGGCCGGATCGCATCGCCAATGTCGCCCGCCGGTTCGGCCTGGGGCAGATCTTCGACATCGGCATCCCGGGCCAGAAGCCGGGCCTGGTGCCCGACACCGCCTACAAGCGCCGCGCCTTCAAGAAGGACCCGGTCTGGCATCCCGGCGAGACGCCCAGCATGGGCATCGGCCAGGGCTATACGAACCTCAATCCACTGCAGCTCTGCGTGATGACCTCGCGGATCGCCAACGGCCAGAAGGCGCTGCACCCGCGCCTGATCCGTTCGATCGGTGGTGTGGAGCAGAAGGCCGGCTCGGCCTGG
>CAMFHW010000081.1 GCA_945952175.1 uncultured Phenylobacterium sp.
GCCAGCGAGAAACGGCAGATCGACGACTTCGCGCTGTGGCTGAACGAGCGTCCGTCCGACGCCGCCCTGAGGGCCAAGTGCGACGAGGTCCTGGACGCGCTGAGCGCGCGCGAAAGGTAACGCCGCTCAAACTCACGCGGCCGCGCAGAGCAGATGCTGCAAGCCGCGCGCGACGCAATGCAGCGGCGCCTCGGCGATGCTGACGCGAACGCCTGAGGCCTCCGACACCCGGCGCCGAATCCAGGATGTCGCGGCGCCGCCGGTCAGCACGATGCCACGATCATGGATGTCTTGGCTGAGCTCCGGCGGTGTCGCGTTCAAGGCGTCGAGGACCGCCGTGACGATCAGCGTGGCGTGGCGGTCGACCACTTCGTCCAGTTCGGCCAGTGCGACCTCGATCGTCGCAGGGCGGCGGGATGTGAGGCTGAGCCCCTTGGCGAGGACCGTCGCCCCACCAGCAGCGGCGTCGTCCCGCCGCGCCACGTGTTCGAGCTTGATCCGTTCCGCCGTCTGTTCGCCGACCAGAAACTTGTGCTGGGCGTGGAGATGATCGGCGATGGCCTGGTCGAGCGCCGCTCCACCGGTCCGGACCGAGCGGCTGAGGCAAAGACCGCTGAGCGAGAGCACGGCAACCTCCGTGGTGCCGGCCCCGCATTCGACGATCATCGTTCCGCCCGGCCGGTCATAGGGCAGCTCCGCCCCCGCCGCGGCGGCAAGCGGTTCGGGGACCAGGCGCACCCGGCGGAGGCCCACGTCTCGGGCCACGGCGATGAGGGCGTCACGCTCGGCCAGGGTGGCGTCCGCCGGAACGCCCATCATCACGGCCGGGCTCCGCAAGCGCCGCGTTCCGAGCGCCCGCTTCATCGCATGGTCGAGCAACGCCCTGGCGGTCTCGATGTCCTGTAGCACCCCACGGATCAGAGGGCGCTTGACGTCCAGGTGCGGCGGCGTGCGATCGACCATGGCCTTCGCCTCGAGGCCGATCGCGAAAACGTCGCGCGAGGTCGGCGTGCGAGCGAAGCAACACAGCGAAGGCTGATCGAAAACCACGCCGCTATCGCGTCGGATCCCGCGCAGGTTCGCGGTCCCGAAATCGATGGCGAGATCAGCTCGCGGTAAGGGGAAGAGCGCAGCCACGTCCGAGGCTTATCAAGGGCTCGCCCCTTTGTCGCGCCAGTGTTGGGCGGCGGGTTCGAGAACCCGCGTTCCGACCCAGAACCGCTCGGCGCCGGTACAGCGGGGCGGGCAGCGGCGAGTTGACTTCCCGGCTGGCCGGGCCATGTTCAACCCATGTCGACCGCCTCTCGAGCGCGCATGCTTTGCCACGCGAGCCGCCTTGTCCAAGGCGCGCGACCCCGAGTCTAAGCGGATCCGCCGCAGGCTCGGGGAGCCTTAGGCGTCGCTCAGTAGGCCGGCCCTTCGCGATGTGCGCGGCGCCGAAATCGCCAGCCTTCGACGAAGCGCCGGCGCCGACGCCGGACATTCCCAACGTCATCGGCCTTCGTACCCACGAGGAGCAGATTCATTCCCATGAACGCGCAATCCCGTCATCCAAACCCGGCCACACCGCGCGCGTCATCGTCCGCGATCGAGAGCCCACGGCCCGATGAGACCCCACCAGACGCTGAAGACGCCGATCGCAAGGTCATCCCGTTTCGGCGTCCAGAGCCTGCTCCAAGACCTCCTGACCCTGACCCGGCGCCTCCCGGCGCCGCCTGAAGAGAAAGCTTCACGCCATGCCCACCGCCACCCGCCCGCCGCCGATCCGAGTGTCCGAAAACGACTATGATCAGCTGTCTACCCTTCTGGAGGGATTGCATGCGCCCAGCGCCGGCGCGGCCCTGCTTATCCAGGAGCTCGATCGGGCGACGATCGTCTCCCCGACGTATCGCGGCGCCCCCTTCGTCCAGCTGGATTCCGTCGTCGAGTACGAGGATCTCGAGTCTGGCCAGAAGCGCCGGCTCCGGGTCGTCCTGCCGCAGCACGCCCGCATCGAGGACGACAGCATTTCCGTACTGAGCCCCGCCGGCGCCGCGCTGATCGGCCTGACCACCGGCCAGGTCATGCACTGGGAAGTCGCCGACGGACGGACCCAGACCTTCAAGGTGTTGGCGGTGGCCAACGAAGTGCAGTCCCGGTGAGGGTGGTGCGGAGGCGCGCGAAGGCAAGCAACAGGGTGCGTTGAGCCGGCTCACTGGTTTTTGACCAGCGCGTCCTATTGAACGCAGTCTCCGGCGGTCCGACCTCAGGTGAAGTGCAAAGTCGCGTGGTGACGATCATGTCTCTGCTGAGACCCGAAATTTACCTCTGCCCCGAAGATTTCACCGCCATCCAGCAGGCGATGGCCCAAGCCCCCCAGGATCAAGGCGCGCACTTGCTGGCGAGGGAGATCCGCCGCGCGCATCTCGTGCCGGCGAACAGGCTCCCGGCCGCCAGTGTTCGGCTGAACAGCCAGGTGGCGTTCCTCGACAACGACGAGCTGGAAATCGGGTCTGTGAAGGTGGTTCTGCCGGCGGCCGCGACTCGGGAGGATCGCACCTCGGTGACGAGTCTTCTCGGCGCCGCCCTGATCGGCCTCTCGGTCGGCGACACCATGGGGTGGCGGGAGCCGGACGGCGCCGAACGGATGGTCACGGTCACCCGGGTGGATTGAACTTTCGAGGCGCGCGCTCGACCCAAGAGTCCGGATCGCGGCGGCCGCCGACGGCGAGAGCCGCATCTCGATGGAAGATTTCGCGATCGCCGTGGGACTCGAACGGCCCGCTCATCATCGGCAACGGTTCGCGGTAGGCTACCAGGCCAGGCGCAGGACGTTCACGTAGCGCCCGCCATCATAGACCGCCCGCCGACCCAACGCTCGCGGGCCACACAAAGGAGCCACAATGATCAATCTTCACCACATGGTCGCCGCAGCCGCACTCGGCGCCGCCTTGTCCGGAGGGGCGGGTGTCGCACTGGCCGATCCCGCCGCTGATGCGTCGGCGCTGGCGCGATTCCGCACTGCGGAGCAAATCGGCCAAGCGCATCTCCGGACCTTCGACACCCTTGATTTCGACGTCTACTCGAACCAGCGCTGGGACCGCTTTAAGGAGAGCCACGCTCCCGACATCCTGGTGCACTACCCAGACGGCCACACCACCCGCGGCATCCCCGATCACGTGAATGAGTTGAAGGGGCAGTTCACCTTCGCGCCGGACACCAAGATCGCCAGCCACCCCGTCCGCATCCAGTCGGGCGAATGGACCTCGGTCATCGGCATCATGGAAGGCACCTTCACCAAGCCAATGACCCTGCCGAACGGAAAGGTCATCCCGCCCACCGGCAAGCACTTCAAGCTGACCATGAACACCGTCGGCCACTGGAAGAACGGCCTCATGGATGAGGAGTATCTGTTCTGGGACAATGCCAGCTTCATGAGCCAGATCGGCCTCGGCCAGTAGCCGGGAGACGAGGGGAGGGGTCGCGCAGGACCTCGTTCATCAGCTCGGCGACGCGCCTCGGCGGGCATCGCCTGGCACACTTGGCCGATGCGGCCGGTCACAAGCGCCTACAGCGGAAGGGCAGGTTCACTTAGAAGGCCTCCGCAGTGATTGGGACATCGCTCGGGCGGTCATCGCCGCATTCGCCCAACAAAGCTTGCGCACCTATATGCAGGCGTACAACGACTTAATGGCTCGATACTGTCGGTGACCCCGCAGAGGGGAGACGCAGGATGATCGACAGCAGGATCGGAGACCTGTCTTGAGTGAGCTGGAGCCGCGGTTGCCAACCATCTTCTTTGGGCACGGCAGCCCAATGGAAGCGCTCGGCGGCCGCTTCGCAGACACCTGGCGGAGTATCGGCGCCAGCCTGCCGCGTCCGAAAGCCATCCTGATGGTCTCTGCTCACTGGTTCATCGACAGCACCGCCGTGACGGCGATGGACAGGCCGCGCACCATTCACGACTTCTACGGATTTCCGGAGCCGCTTTATCAGATCGAGTATCCTGCGCCCGGGGAACCTTGGCTGGCCGAGCGGGTGGCCAGCGCGCTCGCGCCCACTATGGTAGGCCTGGATCAGGACTGGGGTCTCGACCATGGGACTTGGTCGGTGCTGCGTCACGCCTTCCCGGACGCGGACATTCCAGTGGTGCAGCTGAGCATCGACCGGACAGAGCCGCCGGCGTTCCACTTCGAGCTCGGCCGCCGACTGCGCGACCTTCGCGATGAGGGGATCCTAATCGCCGGGTCGGGAGATATCGTGCATAACCTGCGAGCAGCTAACTTTGCCGAGGGAGCCCTGGTCTTGGACTGGGCGGACCGCTTCAACGCCTACGCCAGGGCCGCGATCGCGGAAGGGCGTTGGGAGTCGTTGATCGACTACCCCGCTCTCGGCGAGGACGCACGCCGGTCAATTCCCACACCGGATCACTACCTACCCTTACTCTACGTGCTGGGCGCCGCCTACGCAGACGAACCGGTGGCCTTCTTCAATGACGAGATCGCCTTGTCGTCGATCAGCATGACGGGCGTGAGCATCGGCCGCGCGCAGCCGGGCGGCGATCGGCCCTAAGCCGGCCCGGGTCGCGGGAGGTGTCGGACCGTGCGTGACGTGGCAGCCGAACACCAGCGCCCTCCACGCGGGTGGCCCGAGGGTTTCGGCGGGGTCGGTCTCGATATAACCAGGCGATGACGACCGCCGCGCTTCGGCGCGGAAATCAGCTGCGGAGCGGGTGGAATCGGCCGAGCGTCGCAGGTCTACGTCGCCGGGAGGCACTGATGGCCGAGGAAATCCCCGTCAAAGACTGGCCAGTCTTCTCGGTCCGTCTTCACCCGCAGCTTGTGGCGTTCCTGGAGGGCCTGAGCCGCAAGTCAGGGCGCCGGATCGAAACCGAGGTGCAGCAGGTTGTCGGCGACGCCATGGAATTGGCCGAGATCCCGGCCGCGCCGACAAACACCAAGTTTCAGTGTCAAGAAACGCTGATGGCCGAGAAGGCCGAGTGCAGAGATTGCGGAGAGCTGATCCGCCACAACGCGCGGCTCTGGGCCGAGCGACACGTCCAGATCACTGGGCACAACGTCCACGTCTCGTTGTTCATCGACATGGTCGACGAAGGCTGGCTGGAGAAACTCACGCCAGAACGCCGCGCTCAACTGGATGAGGTTCGTGACGGGCCCACTGGGCGGGCACTCGCTCAGTCGCTGCTGGCAGGCGTCAAACACTGATTTCGCATAACGCCTTTGGGCGGCCGCAGCCAGAGCCCCTTATGAAACAAGGCTCCTAAGTCATTGATTTCCGATAAGATAAATTAGGCGCGAAATCTTCGTAGATCACCGATAGAGATGTCACCACCTCCGCCCACGCAGCGCTGCCGGCCGGAGGGAGCCATCTGACGTCCCTAGCGCCCTATCCATCATGCGAGGATGCGCTCAGGGCCATCCGCAACCGAGGGGTCGGAAGTGGCGCGCCGATCTTATGTAGACCATGCAATTTGGACAATTATCTTGCAGATTGGCACTTAATTGGCCATATATGGACAGTGCTACAGACGCCCACCGAAATCCTGCATGACCTCGCCGGACGCATCAAGGCGCGCCGCGTCGCCTTGGGTTGGCCGCAGCTCGAAGCCGCCCAGCGCGCCGGCGTCGCTTACCGCACCTGGCGGCGGCTGGAGACCGAAGGACAGGCCTCGGTGGAAGACATGGTCAAGGCCGCCGTCGCCCTGCGCTGCGAGGAGGGCTTAAGCGCCCTCTTTCCCCTTCCCGCGGCGAGCAGTCTCGATGCCCTTCTGGCGCAGCAGGCCGCGCGCCCCGCGGCGCGCCCGGCGCGGGTGCGGGCGCTTCGGTCACGTCCCGGCAAGGCGCCGCCCCCATGAAGCTGGCGCCCGGCGCCCCGCTGGCCGCCAGTCTGGTCTTCGACGACGACACAGCCGCCGTGCCCGTGGGGCGCCTGGCCATGGCCGGCGGCCTGGCGCAGCTGGAGTGGTCGTCCGAACTGATCGCAGCCGCCTTGCCGGTCTCGGCCCTGCTCTACCCGCCTGAACCGGGCCTGCATCCCGCGAGGAGCCGAGACTTCGAGGGTCTGCACGGCTTTCTCTCCGACAGCCTGCCCGAAGGCTGGGGCTATCTGGTGATGCGGCGACGCTTGAGCAAGCTGGGCGTCAGCATCGATGCTCTGAGCCCGCTCGACCGCCTGGCCCTGGTCGGCGATCACGGCCGCGGCGCCTTAACCTATCAGCCGGCGACCGCGCCGCCGCCAGAGGTGAAAACCCTGGACCTCGACGCCCTGGCCGCCGAGTCCACGGCGATCCTGGCCGGCCACGAGGGTGAGCTGGCCGACACCTTGGCCACCCTGGCCGGCGGCTCGGGCGGGGCGCGACCGAAGGTTCACGTCGGCTTCGACGCCGAGGGGCGCATCTCGGTGTCCGAAGGCGAGACCGCCGCAGGCCACGAAGCCTGGATCGTCAAGTTCGCCGCCGCCAACGATCCGCCCGACATCGGGCCGATCGAGGCGGCCTATGCGGCCATGGCGCTGGCGGCGGGCTTGGAGATGGCGCCTTACCGGCTGCTGCCCTCCAAATCCGGGCCCGGCTATTTCGCGACCCGCCGGTTTGATCGCCCGCAGCCCGGCCAACGCCTGCACATGGTCTCGCTCAGCGGCGCCGTCGAGGCGCCCTGGCGCACGCCCGCGAGCTACGATCTCTTCTTGCGGGCGACCCAAGCCATAACGCGCCACGCCGATGACCTGCATGCCGCGTTCCGGCGCATGGTCTTCAATGTGCTGGCCAGCAACCGGGACGACCACACAAGACAGCACAGCTACTTGATGGACGCGCGCGGCCAGTGGCGGCTCGCGCCCGCCTATGACCTGACCTACTCGGCCGGCCCAGGCGGGGAACACTATCTCGACATCGAAGGCGAAGGCCGGAACCCCAGGCGCGACCAGGTCCGCGCCCTGGGTCGTCGCCATGGCCTGTCAAATCGCTTGATCGACGCCATCATCGACGAGGTCCACGCCGCCGTGGCGGACTGGGCTCGGTTCGCCGGTGAGGCCGGCGTCACGACAGCGTCGAGGACAGAAATCCTTGCCGCCCACCGCGCCGTCGCCGCCGGCTTCTAGCCCTGACCGTCCCAGGGCCTATTCACCGCGCCGCGCTTCGGACGCGCGGGTATGGAACTGCTGGGCGATCAACGTGGCTTTGAAGGGCCGCAGCGCGCCGAGAGTCATGGCGGCCATCAACGGCATCCAGATCAGCAGCTCCAACCAGATCGGCCAGCGGAGCGCGAGTTCGGTATAGAGCAAGCCGCCGCACCCGATCGCGCCGACGATCAGCAGGATGAAGACCACAGGACCATCGCCGCTATCCGCCCGCGACAGATCTTGGCCGCACGCCTCGCATTGCGCGCTGACCTTCAGGAAGCCGTCGAACAAAGCGCCCTCCCCGCACCCCGGACAGCGGCACCGCAATCCGCTCAGGAATGGGTTGGGCCCTGGCTTCGCCGAAGACGTCATGGTGTCGGGTTCAAATGATCAGCGCGCCCTGGGCGCATGGCCGGCCTCCAAGCCTATTCCAGACGGCTTTCCAGGGCGCCCAGCTCCGCCATCAGGGCGAGCGGCAAGCGGTCGCCGTAGCGCCCGTAGTCGCGGCGAATCCGCTCGCTTTCGGCGAGCCAGTCGCCGCGGTCGACATTTAGGAGGGCGGACAGGGCGTCTGAGGAGAGGTCCAGGCCCGCCAGGTCGAGCTCGGCGGCCTTAGGCAGATATCCGACCGGCGACCGCGCCACGCCGACGCGGCCCTCCAGACGCTCGACCACCCACTTGAGGACGCGGGCGTTGTCGCCGAACCCCGGCCAAAGGAAACGGCCGTCAGACCCTTTCCGGAACCAGTTGACGTAGAATATGCGGGGCAGCTTCGCGGGGTCGGCCTTGGCGCCGAGCGCCAGCCAGTGACGGAAGTAGTCGCCCATGTTGTAGCCGCAGAACGGCAGCATGGCGAAAGGATCGCGGCGAACGTCGCCGATCTTGGTCTCGGCCGCCGCGGTCCCCTCCGAGGCCACGTTCGAGGCCAGGAACACGCCGTGCTGCCAATCGAAGGCTTCGGTCACCAGCGGCGCCGTCGTGGCGCGGCGGCCGCCGAACAGGATGGCCGAGATCGGCACGCCTCTAGGATCCTGCCACTCTGGCGCGATGGCCGGGCATTGGGCAGCGGGACAGGCGAAGCGGGCGTTCGGATGCGCGGCCGGCGTGCCGAGGTCCGGCGACCAGGCCTGGCCCCGCCAGTCGGTCAGTCCAGCCGGCGGCTGATCGGTGAGACCTTCCCACCAGACATCCCCGTCCGCCGTCAGGGCGGTGTTGGTGAAGATGGTGTTGGCCCCAAGGCTGGCCAGGGCGTTGGCGTTGGTCTTGGCGCTTGTCCCCGGCGCGACGCCGAAGAAGCCGGCCTCGGGATTGATGGCGTAGAGCCGGCCGTCGTCGCCGAAGCGCATCCAGCAGATATCGTCGCCGATCGTCTCGGCCTTCCAGCCCGGCAGGGTGGGCTGCAGCATGGCCAGGTTGGTCTTGCCGCAGGCCGAGGGGAAGGCGGCGGCGATGTAGTGGCTGGCGCCCTCGGGCGAGGTCAGCTTGAGGATGAGCATGTGCTCGGCCAGCCAACCCTCGTCGCGGGCCATGACCGAGGCGATGCGCAGGGCGTAGCATTTCTTGCCGAGGAGGGCGTTGCCGCCATAGCCCGAGCCGTAGGACCAGATCTCGCGGGTCTCGGGGAAGTGGACGATGTACTTCTCGTCGTTGCACGGCCAAGCCACGTCGTCCTGGCCCGGTTGCAGCGGCGCGCCCACCGTATGGACCGCCGGCACGAAGAAGCCGTCCTCGCCGAGCGCCTCGAGCGCCGCGGCGCCCATGCGGGTCATGATCCGCATGGAGAGGACGACATAGGGACTGTCGGTGATCTCGACGCCGAGGGCCGAGATCGGCGAGCCGATCGGGCCCATCGAGAACGGCACCACATAGAGGGTCCGGCCGCGCATACAGCCCTTGAACAGGCCCTTCAGGGTCTGGCGCATCTCACCCGGCGCGACCCAATTGTTGGTCGGGCCGGCGTCGACCTGGTCCTGCGAACAGATGAAGGTGCGGTTCTCGACCCGGGCGACATCGCGCGGATCCGACGCCGCCCAGAAGGAATTCGGCCGCTTGGCCGGATCCAACCGGCGCAATGTCCCGGCCGCGACCAGCTGCGCGGTCAGCCGCTCCCACTCGGCTTCCGACCCATCGCACCAGACGATCTGGTCCGGCTGCGTCAAGGCCGCGATCTCTTCGACCCAGCGGTTCAGCCGCTGATGCCTTGAGGGGCTGACCGGCGCGTCTGCGAGGGCGGATTGCGACATGGGACCTCCGAAGATCGAATGTCCGACCGGCGGGGCCGAGCGGACCCACTCAGGCTAACGCCGAGCTTCCTAACAGGCTGGGCCGGAAGCATGCAAATTTTTGCGGTCAGTTATGATATCTGGCCTAGCCATAGCGACGTTGCAAAATTGGCTTATGATGTTTTATACATCACCCATGTTGACCCCTCCACAGCTCCGCGCCGCCCGCGCCCTGCTCGGCATCGATCAGCGCACCCTCGCCACCTTGGCGGGCGTTTCGCTCCCGACCATCCAGCGCATGGAAACCAGCAACGGCTATGTCCGGGGCGTCGTGGAAAGCCTGACCAAGGTGGTGGAGGCCCTCGAGCGCGCGGGCATCGAACTGATCAAGGAGAACGCCGTCAGCACCGAAGGCGGGCGGGGCGTCAGGCTGAGGGATCCCACCCCCCCGGCGTTGCGCGATCCCTCGCGGCGCACCTCGGAGGGCCTTTCGGTCAACTGACCATGCCCGACGGGACCGCAACCGCCCACCTCTTCCGGCCGAAGCTCCTGACCACCTTTGGCGAGGGCTACGGCGCTGAAGCCTTCCGCAAGGACCTGGTGGCGGCCTTGACGGTGGCGATCGTCGCCCTCCCCCTCTCGATGGCCATTGCGGTGGCCTCCGGCGTGTCGCCCGAGCGGGGGCTCTACACCGCGATCGTCGGCGGCTTCCTGGTCTCGGCCTTGGGCGGGAGCCGGTATCAGATCGGCGGTCCAGCCGGCGCCTTCATCGTCCTGGTCGCGGCGACCACCGCCAAGTTCGGGCTAAATGGCCTGTTCGTCACCGTCATGCTGTCTGGCGTGATGCTCACCCTGCTGGGGCTTTCGCGCCTCGGCTCGCTGATCCGGCACATCCCGCACCCGGTCACGGTCGGCTTCACCTGCGGGATCGCGGTGACCATCTTCGCTGGCGAGATCCGCGACCTTTTCGGTCTGCGCCTGGCTGGCGCCGAGCCTGGTCCGTTGGTCCCCAAGCTCTCGGCCCTGGCCGCAGCAGCAGGCAGCGCGACCTCTGCGGCGGTCGCGCTGGGCCTCGGGTCGGCCGCGCTGATCTTCCTCGTGCGGCGCTACCGGCCGGCCTGGCCGGGCATGCTGATCGCCGTCGTCCTCGCCTCGGCCCTCGCGGCCGGCCTGCACTGGCCCGCCGAGACGATCGGCAGCCGCTTTGGCGGCATTCCCCACAGCCTGCCCGCTCCGCGCCTTCCAAACATGAGCCTGGCGCTGATCCTTCAGGTCTTCCCGGCCGCCATTTCCTTCACTCTGCTCGGCGGGGTCGAAAGCCTGTTGTCGGCCAAGGTCGCCGACGGCATGTCCGGCCGCAAACATCGCTCCAACATGGAACTGGTGGCCCAGGGGGTCGCCAACGTCGCCTCCGCCGTGTTCGGCGGCATCAGCGTCACCGGCACGATCGCGCGCACCGCGACCAATATTCGCGCCGGCGCGCGCAGCCCCGTCGCCGGCATGCTGCATGCGCTCTTCGTCCTGGTGTTCATGCTGGCGGCCGCCCCCCTGGCCCGCTTCATCCCGCTGTCCGCTCTGGCGGGCGTGCTGCTCGTTGTGTGCTGGAACATGGCCGAGAAGGCCGAGTTCGTCCGGTTGCTAAGGGATTGGCGCGCTGCGGCCGTCCTGCTGGCGACCTTCGGGGTCACCCTGCTCAAGGATCTGACCTTCGGCATCCTGATGGGGTGCCTGGTCGCGGTCGCCCTGGCGGCGCTCCGGCGAGTCCAGTCTAGAGACTGACCGGCGCCAACTTGCTCCCTGCAGCCGCCCGGCAGTAAAATCGAAATCAGAACCGGGCAGGGTCGCGCGCTGAAGCAGGCCGGCGTCTCTCATTCCACCGACCGACCCCGGGCCGATCCGATTGGCGCGTTGGCGGCCCCCATTGGCCGCCTCGGCTCTGGGAGGCCGCACCATGATCTACGATCTGAACGCCTATCGTCCGACCCCGAAACCCCAATCCCTGGTCGACGGCCTGATCGGCGAGCGGCTCCGACGTCTTCGACTCGAGCGCGACATGACCGAAGCTCAACTGTCGCTCGCCGCCGGCATCAGCGAGAACGAACTGCAGCTGTGCGAAACCGGCCAAACGCGAATC
>CAMFHW010000082.1 GCA_945952175.1 uncultured Phenylobacterium sp.
CACGTAAGGAGTCGTCGGCAGCGTCAGATGTGTATAAGAGACAGCCCATGGCCCGGCCCGGCTCGTCGGAGAACGGATCGGCCGCGCCCATCGCCACGAACTGGGTGTACTGATCCGGATTGGCCTTGGCCCAGGCCTCGTCGCGGCGCGTGTCCGAGACGGGGATCAGATGCTTGGAGCGGGCCTCGCCCTTCAGGTGGTCGATCTCGTGGAACGGGAACGACGCCCCGCCCGCCCCGCCCGGCGAGGTGCAGGCCAGGACCAGCCGCTTCACCCGGCCCGGATGGCGCAGCACCAGCTCCTGGGCGACCATTCCGCCGAACGAGACCCCCACCACCAGCGCCTCGTCCCAGCCCTGGTCGGCCATCAGGGCCGCGGCGTCGTCGGCATAGTCGGCCATGCTGTAGGGCCGGTCGGGCTTCTCGGTGCGGCCGAGACCCCGCTGGTCGTAGGCGACCATGTCGAAGCTCTTGGTCAGCGGCCCGTCGAACACGTTGGGCTTCACCCGCAGGTCGCCGCCGGTGCCGGAGATGAACAGCAGCGGCGGGCCTGAGCCGGCCCGTTCGAAATAGAGCTCGATCCCGTTGACCTGCGTGGTGGGCATCAGTCCGTCTCCCCCCGGGCGATGGCGGCCATCAGCCGTACGATCTCGGCGCGGTCCTGCGGCGAGAGCCTCGCCAGCATCCGCCGCGAATTGTCCAGTTGGCCGTCCCGGAGCCGCTCGGTTAGGGCGAGGCCGTCGGCGGTCAGGGCCACCACCATCACGCGGCGGTCGCTGGCGTGGCGGCTCCGCGCGATCAGACCGCGCGCTTCCAGCCGGTCGAGGGCGGAGGAGATGGTGGAGTCTGGCGCCCCGAGGCTCTGGGCCACGCCGCGCACCGTCCAGTCCCCGGGCCCGGCGACGATGTTCAGCAGGGCCGCGTCGTTGATGTGCAGGTCGGCATAGGCGCTGCCGGCCAGCATGCCGGGTTCCAACTTGAACTGGCGCATCAAGGCGCCGACGGCGTCGGTCAGGGCCTGGACCTGGCTTTCGTCGACCGGTTCGGCGGGGCTGCGAGTCATGGAAGTCCGAACCTAGTGCGCCGGATCGGGCCTGTCTCCTTGACAGGAATTCCGAAAGGCGGATATTCCGATTATCGGAACATATCGCGGGAGACCGCCGTCGTGAAGACCGCATCGCTCGGCCCTCTGGGAAACGTCAGCCGCCTCACCCTCGGCGGCGGCGGGATCGGCTTGATCTGGGGCCCGACCAGCCGCGACGAGGCGATCGCCACCCTTCACGCCGCCGTCGACGCCGGCATCGACCTGATCGACACCGCGCCCATGTACGGCTCCTGCGAGGAGATCGTCGGCGAGGCCTTCGGCGGGACCCTGCCGGCCGGCGTGCGGATCACCACCAAGCACCAGCTCGGCGAACCCGGGCCCGGCGAGGTCTTCGCGCGCCTCGAAGCCTCCCTCGACGCCACCCTGGCCAAGATGCGCCTCGACCGGGTCGACCTGATGTTCCTGCATTCGAATATCGCGCCCGACGGCTACGCCTACGCCCATGGCGACCAGCACCGGGCCGGCTTCTCGACGCCCTGGTCGGTCTATGAGGGCGAACTGATCCCGGCCTTCGAGCGGCTGAAGGCCCAGGGACGGATCGGCGCTTGGGGGATCACCGGCATCGGCGTGCCGCAGACGATCAAGCAGGCCCTGGCGCACGAGGGGAAGCCGGCCGTCGCCCAGGTGATCGCCAACCTCATGGACTCCGCCGGCGGCATCCGCCGCTTCGCCGAGCCGGCCGCCCCGCGCGAGATCCTGTCCGTCGCCAAGGCGGAGGGCGTCGGCGTGATGGGCATCCGCGCGGTCCAGGCCGGCGCGCTGACCGCCGCCATCGACCGGCCGTTGTCGCCCAACCATCCCGACAGCCGCGACTACGAGCGCGCCGCACCCTTCCGCGCCCTTTGCAAAGCCTGGGGCGAGGATCCGGCGATCGTCGCCCATCGCTATGCGCTCGGCGTCCCCGGCGTCGACACCCTCGTCCTCGGGGTCAAGAACCGCGACGAGCTCGCCCAGTGCGTGGCCGCCGAGGCCGCCGGCCCGCTCGGCCCCGACCACCTCGACCAGATCGAACAGCTAGGATTGCGCGCATGAAGAGCTTCGTCGTCACGGGCGTCTCCACCGGGATCGGCTGGGGGATCACCAAGGTCCTGATCGGCCAGGGCTTCCGGGTCTTCGGCAGCGTGCGCAAGCAGGCCGACGCCGACCGCCTGAAGCAGGAGTTCGGCGACCGGTTCGAACCGCTGATCTTCGACGTCACCGACGAGGCGGCGGTCCACGCCGAGGCCGTGCGGATGGCCGGGATGCTCGGCGGCGAAACCCTCGCGGGCCTGGTGAACAACGCCGGCGTCGCGGTGGCCGGGCCACTGCTTCACCTGCCTGTGGCCGAGTTCCGCCACCAGATCGAGGTCAACCTAACCGGGGTGGTGATCGTCACCCAGGCCTTCGCGCCGCTGCTGGCGCCGGGCGCCGACCGCAAGGGCGCGCCCGGCCGGATCGTCAACATCAGCTCGGTGGCCGGCAAGAACGCCACCCCGTTCGTCGCGCCCTACGGGGCCTCGAAGTTCGCGCTGGAGGGCCTGTCGGAGGCGCTGCGCCGCGAGCTCCTGCTGCTCGGCGTCGACGTGATCGTGGTCGCGCCCGGCGCGGTGGCGACCCCGATCTGGGGCAAGGCCAAGGACGAGGACATCGAGCCCTATCGCGGTACGGTGTTCTTCCCGGCCCTGGAGAAGGTCCAGGCCTATATGCAGGGCCTCGGCAAGACCGGCCTGCCGCCCGAGACCCTGGGCGAAGCGGTCGCCAAGGCGCTCACTACCCCGAACCCCAAGGTCCGCTACACGGTCACGCCCAACCCGGTGCAGCAGTTCATGCTCGCCAACCTGCCGCGGCGCGTGGTCGACCGCATGCTGGGCGGCCGCCTGGGCCTGCTGCCGAGCTAGGTCTCGACGGCGAGGTTCGCGAAGGCGGTCATCTTCGGCGTCGTCACCTGCTGGGCGCTGGCGCGGGCGATCAGCTCGCCGTCCGGGCGGCGGAAGTCGGCCTCGACCGTGATCAGCTGGCGTGTGGCCGCCGTGACCCGCGCCTCGATCGTCAGCGGGTGGGCGCGGCCGACCTTCACGAACTGCATGTGCAGATTCACCGTCCGGAAATGGACGTCGTCCGCCACGGCCGTCATGGCGGCGAAAGCCAGGACCTGGTCGGCCAGGGCGGCGAGATAGCCGCCGAACAGGCTGCCGTCGCCGTTCAACAGGCTGGGGTGCGGCGTCCAGCTCTTGCGCACCCAGCCGGGGCCCCAGGCGTCGATCAACCCCATCCCTAGGGTCTCGACCACCGGTGGCCGCGTCGCGTCCGGTTTCAGGATCTCGTCCAGCCGTTCCGTCGCCCAGGTCATGCATCGCTCTCCGATGTCCGGCCCTCAAAATCCGAGCTAAGCTCGGATTTGTGGACTCGCGTTTCGAGGAGCAGCGTCCGGATGCCGACCAACCTCCGCCGCCAGCCGCGCCAGGCTCGAGCGCGCGCCACCCGCGCGGCGATCTTCGAGGCGACGACTCGGATTCTGGAGACCGAGGGCGAGGCCCGGCTCAACACCAACCGCATCGCCGAGGTGGCCGGGGTCAGCGTCGGCACGCTCTACCAGTACTTCGGCTCCAAGCAGGCGATCCTCTCGGCCATGGCGCTGGAGGAAAATGTCCGCGTGCGCGAACGCATCTCGGCGGGCATGGCGCAGGGCGAGGCCTCGCCCATCCGCCTTGCGATCCGCGCCCAGATCGCCGCCATGGAGGGCCGCCCCGCCACCCGCCGCGCCGCGCTCACTGCGATCATGGCGGAGGAGGGCGTCGACGGCATGGCGCGCGAGACCCGCGAGACCGGCCGCCTCCTGCCGCCGCTGGAGGAAAAGTTCGACGCCTTCGTCCTGACCCGCGCGGTCAACGGGGTGATCCGCGCCGCCGTGCTGGAGGGCTCGCCCTTCCTGGCCGATCCGCGCCTGGAGGACGCCCTGGTCCGGATGGTCGAGGCCTATCGCGCGGCCACCTAGGCCTTGTGGGTCGGGTCGATCCAGGGAACGCCGGTGGGCTTCTCGACCGGCTCGATGTCCAGGTTCACCACCACGGCGTCGGAATCGCTGCGCACCAGCACGCATTCCAGGGTCTCGTCGCTGGAGGCGTTGATCTCCTGGTGCGGCACGAAGGGCGGCACATAGATGAAGTCGCCCGGCCCGGCCTCGGCGGTGAATTCCAGCCGCTCGCCCCAGCGCATCCGCGCGCGGCCGCGCACCACGTAGATCACGCTCTCCAGCGGCCCGTGGTGGTGCGCGCCGGTCTTGGCGTCGGCGTGGATATGCACCGTGCCGGCCCACAGCTTGCGCGCCCCGACCCGGGCGAAGTCGATCGCCGCCGCGCGGTTCATGCCCGGCGTCTGGGCCGTGTTCGTGTCGAGCTGGTCGCCGGGAATGACGCGCACGCCCGTGTGCTTCCAGCCGTCTTCCGGAACCTCGTCGGACATGGTCGCCTCCTCGCCGGCCGATTGAGGCCCCAGACCGGCCGCCCGCGCAAGTCGCCCGCTGCGACGTCCGCGCGCGAACGGCCACGCTTGTTCGCCGGTGACGTGTATTCTAGGACTTTGTTAGGGACGATCGGAGTGCAGTAGTAACGCCATGAGCGCCGAGTCCGGATTCGATCCCTATCCCACCCTGTCCGCCGCTGAAATCGGCGACGGCTTCCAGGCCTATCTCAACGCCGATGCGCGCACCGGGACGGCCGACAACGGCAAGCTGAGCCTGACCATCGACCAGGCGGCCAGCCGGCTGACCGGCGACGAACCCGGCTGGGGCGGCGTGCTCGGCCAGGCCGCGACGGTGACCTACGCCTTCCGCGCCACGGCCCCGACCACCATGCCGTCCGACACCGGCGGCTTCAGCCAGTTCAGCCCCGCCCAGATCACCCAGGCCGAACTCGCCCTGAAGGCCTGGTCCGACGTGGCCAACATCACCTTCGTGCGGGTTGGGTCGGGCACGACCGGCGACGCGGCCTATTCCAACAACGCCACGATCCTGTTCGGGAACTATTCGACCGGCGAAGACGGTTCGTCGGCCTTCGGCTATTTTCCGGGCTCGCGCAGCGCCGCCTCCTCGGCCGGCGACGTCTGGGTCAACTCGACGCTCAGCTACAACGCCGCGCCCAATGTCGGGAACTATGGCGGCCAGGTCCTGGTGCACGAGCTTGGCCACGCCATCGGCCTGCAGCACCCCTCCGACTACAACGCCTCGGCGGACGCCAGCTTCACCTACGCGGCCGACGCCAGCTATTACGAGGACAGCCGCCAGTACACGGTGATGAGCTATTTCGGCGGCTTCAACACCGGCGCCAACCTGCCCGGCTATTCCGCCGCCCCGCTGCTCGACGACATCGCCGCGGCGCAGGAGGAATACGGGGCCAACATGACCACCCGGACCGGCGACACGGTCTACGGGTTCCACTCCACCGCCGACCGGCCCTGGTATTCGCTGACCACCTCGTCCAGCCCCGCCCAGTTCGCCGTTTGGGACGCGGGCGGCAACGACACCCTCGACTTCTCCGGCTACAGCAACCGCCAGAACATCGACCTGCGCCCGGGCTTCTTCTCCGACGTCGGCGGCTGGACCGGCAATGTCGTCATCGCCAAGGGCGCCGACATCGAGAACGCCATCGGCGGCACGGGCGCCGACAGCATCACCGGCAATGCGCTGAACAACAATCTTCAGGGCAATGGCGGCAACGACACCATGATGGGCGGGGCCGGCGACGACACGATCATCGACGTCTCCGGCTCCAACTACATCCGCGGCGAGGACGGCAACGATTCCATCCAGGGCGGGTCGGGCTTCGACGACATCAACGGCAACGCCGGCGACGACACCATCCACGGCGGCGAGGGCGACGACTGGGCGGTGGGCGGCAAGGGCAATGACCTGCTCTACGGCGATGGCGGCAACGACATCGTCTACGGCAATATGGGCGACGACACCTGCTATGGCGGCCCGGGCGACGACACGGTCCGCGGCGGCCAGGGCAACGACGTCCTGTATGGTGGCGACGGCAACGACTGGATCTCCGGGGACCTGGGCGACGACACCATCTGGGGCGGCGCGGGCGCCGACACCTTCCACACCTCGGCCGGCTCCGGCATCGACCGCATCATGGACTTCAGCCAGGCCCAGGGCGACCGCATCCAGCTCGACCCCGGCCAGACCTATACGGTCAGCCAGATCGGCGCCGACACCGTGGTCGACCTCGGCGGCGGAACCCAGGTGATCCTGGTCGGCGTTCAGATGTCCACCCTGACCTCAGGGTGGATCTTCAACGCATAGGGCTCAGCCGCCCACCACGCCCTTGGCGCGCAGTTCCGCGGCGCGGTCGGCGTCGATTCCGATCTCGCCCAGCACCTCGGCGGTGTGCTCGCCCAGGCCTGGCCCTGGCCAGCGCACCGCGCCCGGCGTCTCCGACAGCTTTGGGAAGGCGTTCTGCATCTTCACCCGGCCGAACACCGCATGGTCGGTCTCGACGATCGCGCCGCGCGCCTGGAACTGCGGGTCGGCCAGCATGTCCGGCGCGCGGAACACCCGGCCCGACGGAATGCCCTTCTCCTCCAGCAGGGCCAGCAGGTCGGCCAGCGAGAAGCCGGCCGTCCAGTCGGCGATGATCGCGTCCAGCTCGCCCTGGTTCTCGCCGCGCGCCGCGTGGGTGGCGTAGCGCGGATCGGCCGCCAGGTCCGGCCTGCCCATGGTCTCGGCCAGGCGCGCGAACACCGTGTCGCCATTGCCGCCGATCAGGATCATCTCCCCCGCCGCGCAGGGATAGACGTTCGACGGCGCGATGCCCGGCAGGATCGCCCCGGAGCGTTCGCGCACATAGCCGGTCAGGTCGTACTCGGTGACCAGGTTCTCCATCACCGCCAGCACGCTCTCATAGAGGGCCGCGTCGATCATCTGGCCGCGCCCGGTATTGGCCCGGTGGTGCAGCGCCATGGTGATCCCCATCACCGCATGCATGGCGGTCAGGCTGTCGCCGATCGAGATGCCGGCCCGCGCCGGCGGCCGGTCCGCCTCGCCGGTCACATAGCGCAGCCCGCCCATGGCCTCGCCGATCAGGCCGTAGCCGGCGCGCGGCGCATAGGGGCCCGTCTGGCCGAAGCCCGACACCCGCGCCATGATCAGCCGCGGATTGCGCGCCGCCAGGGCGTCATAGCCCATGCCCCACTTCTCCATGGTGCCGGGCCGGAAGTTCTCGATCAGCACGTCGGCCTGGTCGATCAGCGCCAGCGCGATCTCGCGTCCCTCCGGCGTGCGCAGGTCGAGCGCCAGCGAGCGCTTGTTGCGCCCGATCACCGGCCACCAGGGCGACAGGCCCTTGGGCAGGGAGCGGCCCCACTGGCGCATCGGGTCGCCGCTCTTGGGGTCCTCGATCTTGACCACGTCGGCCCCGAAATCCCCGAGGATCTGGCCACAGAACGGCCCCGCGATCAGGGTGCCCATCTCCACGACCTTCAGGTCCGACAGGGGGCCGGCGGCGGCGGGACGGGTCATGCGAAGCTCTCCTTGAAACGGGCCCTTGGAGCGACCTCACGGTGCGGCTGTCAATCCCGACAACGGGGTTCACAAGGCGGGGGCGCAGGCGTAAGGGCGGCCCATGACCGCCTATGTGCTCGCTCCCGCCGCTCCCGTCGCCATCCCCGTCGAGGGCGAGACGGGCGCCTTCCCCGTGCGCCGCGTCCTCTGCGTCGGCCGCAACTACGCCGCTCACCGTCGTGAGATGGGCGGCGACGACCGCGACCCGCCGTTCTTCTTCGCCAAGCCCGCCGACGCCCTGGTCCCTCCCGGCGGCGCGGTCGCCTATCCGCCGGTCACCGCCAACCTGCACCATGAGATCGAGCTGGTCGTGGCCCTGAAGGGCGGCGGCGCCGACGTGCCGGTCGAGAAGGCCCTGGACCTGGTCTATGGCTACGCGGTCGGCGTCGACCTCACCCGCCGCGACCTGCAAAACGCCGCCAAGGACAAGGGCCAGCCCTGGGAGGCCGCCAAGGCCTTCGACGCCTCGGGGCCCATCTCGGCGATCCGCAAGTGGTCGGGCGCTCCGCCCCAGGGCCGCATCGCCATCTCGGTGAACGGGACGGTCAAGCAGCAGGCCCTGATCGCCGACATGATCTGGAACGTCGCCGAGATCATCGCCGAAGCTTCCAAGCTCTGGACGCTGGCGCCCGGCGACCTGATCTTCACCGGCACGCCGGAAGGCGTCGGCCCCCTGGTCCGTGGCGACAAGGTCGAGGGCGAGGCCGAAGGCGTGGGTCAGCTCAGCTTCCAGGTGGCCTGAGGTGTCGATCACTCTCTACAGCGCCTGGCGCGCCACGGCGCCCTACCGGGTTCGGATCGGCCTGCGGCTCAAGGGCGTGGACTACGACTATCACGCCATCGACCTGGTGGCGGGCGACCAGCACAAGGCGGAATACCGGCAGGTCAATCCGCAGCGCCTGACCCCGGCGCTCGACCTCGGCGACGGTTCCGACATCCTCACCCAGAGCCTGGCGATCCTCGAATGGCTCGACGAGACCCATCCCGAGCCGGCTCTGCTGCCGAAGGACCCGATGGCGCGCGCTCGGGTGCGCATCATGGCCAACGTCATCGCCTGCGACATCCATCCGTTGAACAACACCCGCGTGATCCGGGCGCTCACGGCCATGCAGGTCGAACAGGCCGAGCAGGCCCAGTGGATGGCGCGCTGGATGACCGACGGCTTCAACACCCTCGAGCCGATGATCGCCAGGTACGGCAAGGGCTTCTGCTTCGGCGACAGCCCCACGATCGCCGATTGCTGCCTGGTGCCGCAGGTCTATTCGGCCCGGCGGTTCAAGGTCGACATCGAACCCTATCCGGCGATCCGGGCGGTGGCCGACGCCTGCGCGGCGCTGCCGGCCTTCATCGCCGCCCACCCCGATAACCAACCCGATGCAGTGAAGGCGTAAGGCATGCTGGACGACCTCAAGGGCAACAACCGGCGCTGGGCCGCAGGCAAGCTGTCGGTCGATCCGGGCTTCTTCAAGCGCCTCGAGGGCCAGCAGAGCCCGGAATATCTCTGGATCGGCTGCTCCGACAGCCGCGTGCCGGCCAACGAGATCGTCGCCCTCGACCCGGGCGAGCTCTTCGTCCATCGCAACGTCGCCAACCTCGCCCCGCCGCAGGACGCCAACTACCTGTCGGTGCTGCAGTTCGCCGTCGACGTCCTGAAGGTGAAGCACATCATGGTGGTCGGCCACTATGGCTGCGGCGGCGTCGCCGCAGCGGTCG
Source organism: uncultured Phenylobacterium sp. (assembly GCA_945952175.1). Classification (GTDB taxonomy): domain Bacteria; phylum Pseudomonadota; class Alphaproteobacteria; order Caulobacterales; family Caulobacteraceae; genus Phenylobacterium. The sequence goes on from CAMFHW010000082.1 coordinate 9,359, forward strand.
ACGGCCAGCGGCGCGGCCTGGTCGACCACTGGCTGCACCCGATCCGCGAGGTCTATGCCGAGAACCGCGCCGAGCTCGAGGGCCTCAACGAGGGCCGCCCGCGCCTGGACCGGCTCTGCGAGCTGAACGTGATCCGCCAGGTGCGCAACGTCGCCTCCGACGTCTTCGTCCAGGACGCCTGGGCCCGCGGCCAGAGCCTCTGCGTCCACGGCTGGGTCTATTCGATCTCCAACGGGCTGGTCACCGACCTGAACGTCAGCGTCTCCGACCAGGCGGGCCTCGACGCGCTCTAGCCGCCTTTGATCCGCACCTTGGCGGTCGCCCGTCGTCCCTCGGCGTCCACGACCATCAGCTTGTAGAAGCCGGCGCCCTTCGGCTTCCAGACCACCCGGCCGCTCACCGGCTCCGGCGCGAGCGGCGCGCCGTTGACATACCAGCTCAGGCTCTCGCCGCCGGCCGCCAGGACCAGGCCGCGAGAGGCGGGGCCGAACGCCTCGACCCGCACGGTGGCGCCGTCCGGCGGGAAGATCAGGCGCGGTCCTTCGGTGACGTTGTTCAGGGTCTCCAGCGCCTGGGGCGCGGCCTTCGGCGCGATCGGGCGCGGCGCGGCGGGTGGTGCGTCCAGCAGGTCCGACACATCGAACAGCAGGGGCAGGGCGGCGTCGCGCCCGGTCAGGCCGCCGCGTGCGCCGCCATCGGCCCGGCCTGTCCACACCACGATGGCGTAGCGCCCGACCACGCCTGCCGCCACCGCGTCGCGGAAGCCGTAGGAGGTGCCGGTCTTGAAGGCCATCAGCGGGCGGCCCTTCACCAGGGGCGCGGCCGTGGCGCCGGCCGGCGGCGGGGTCTCGCGCAGGATGTCCAGCACCTGCTGGGCGGCCGTCGCCCGCATCAGGCGTTTGCCGGCCTGGCGCGGGCGCCTGGCCGCCTCGTCTTCCGTCCAGGCCAGGGGCTTCATGGTCCCGTCGTCGCCGAGCGCGGCATATAGCTTGACGAGGTCGCGCAGTGAGATGCCCACGCCACCCAGCGCCAGGGCCAGGCCCGGCGTCCGCGTCTGCGCCTTGGGGCGGACCAGTGTGACGTCGGCGGCCGCCATCCGCGCCTCGAAGCTTGCGGGGTCGACCTTCTGCAGAACCTCCACCGCCGGTACGTTCAGCGAATGGGACAGGGCTTCGCGGGCCGTGACCTTGCCATGGAAGGTGCGGTCGAAGTTCTCCGGCTGGTAGTCGGCGAACCGCGTCGGCGTGTCGTCCAGCACGGTGTCGGGCGCGGCCACGCCGTCGTCGAAGGCGAAGCCGTAGATGAAGGGCTTCAGCGACGAACCCGGCGAGCGGATCGCGCGCGTCATATCGATCCAGCCGCCCGGCCGCTCCAGCCCGCCGGAGCCCACGGCGGCGCGCACCGCCCGGGTCGGGATCTCCACCACCAGGATCGCGGCGGTGTCGTCGGGGCCCTGGGCGCGGGCGGCCTTGGCGGCCAACGGCTCGAGCCGCGCCTGCAAGGCCGCGTCGATCGTCGAGACCACGGAGGCCTGGCTCGCGGGCGCGGCGCGGGCCAGTTCGCCCGCCGCATGCCAGGCGAGCGCCGGGAAGCGGGCGCGGGCGGGCAGGGGATCGGCCTCGGCCTCCGCGCCCTCCGCCTCGGTCAGGATGCGCGAGCGGATCATGCGGTCGAGCACCCGCCGTCGCGCGTCGCGGGCGGCGTCTGGCCGCCGGTCGGGACGGCGTGCCTCCGGCGACTGGGGCAGGGCGATCAGCAGGGCCTGTTCCCCGTCGGTCAGGCTCTCGGGTTCGTGGCCGAAATAGGAGAGGCTCGCCGCCCGCACCCCCTCCAGATTGCCGCCATAGGGGGCGAGCGTGAGGTAGAGCGCCAGGATCTGCGGCTTGGAGAGCCGCGCCTCGATCTGCACGGCGCGAACCATCTCGATCAGCTTGGAGGCCACCGTCCGCGGCCGCGGCTCCAGGAGGCGCGCCGTCTGCATGGTCAGCGTCAAGGCGCCGGAGGTCGGGTGGCCGGGGACGACCGCCCAGCCGATCGCCCGGACCAGCGAGACCGGGTCG
>CAMFHW010000083.1 GCA_945952175.1 uncultured Phenylobacterium sp.
GAGTACGCCCTGCTCACGGCGGCCTCCTGCGTGCCGCTGTCCTACATGCAGGTGCTGGACGGCCAGGCTTATGGTCACGGTGGGCTGTCGGCCCTCTATATCAACGACGCCGCTCTCAGCCTCGTCGCCTGCGCCGGCCTGTCCCTGGTGCTCTGGGCTGTCGCGCGGCGGCGCTCATCGGTGGTCCAGCCCGCGGCCTAGGCGCGGACCTTCGCGCCCGGACCGGGCCGCGTCTCGACGTCGCGGGCCCCGACCGGCTCCCCGCATTCCGAGCAGGTCATCACGGGGTGGAAGTCGCAGCCGCAGGCCCTGTGTCGGTGCAGCAGCGGCGCGCCCGCCTCGCCGGCATAGAACCGGTCGCCCCAGTGGACGATGGCCATGATCACCGGGTGCAGGGCCAGGCCCTTCTCGGTCAGCCGGTATTCGTGGCGCAGGGGCCGTTCCTGGTAGGCGACCTTGCTCAGCACGCCCTCGTCGACCAGCAGCTTCAGCCGCTCGGCGATGATCGTGCGCGAGATGCCCAGGCGCTCCTGGAAGGCCTCGAACCGGCGCACGCCCAGGAAACAGTCGCGCAGGATCAGGAGGGTCCACCGATCGCCGATCACGGCGAGGGTGCGGGCGGCGGAGCAGGGCTCGGCGGCGAGGTCTTCCCACTTCATGGCCGCAATATCTCATTGACTGCGTCCAGATTCAATACGATGGTGCATCCATAATCTGGACTTAAGGGCGGAGACATGCCGGAACCACTTCAACAAGCGCCTAAAGCTTGCCTGATCGTCGGGGTGGGCGAGGGCGTCGGAGGCGCCATCGCCAAGGCCTTCGCCGCCGAGGGCTACGCCGTCTGCATCACCCGCCGGGCCCGCAACCTCGACCAGCTCGAAGCCTTCGCCGACGAGATCCGCGCCGAGGGCGGGGTCGTCCACGCCTTCGGCTGCGACGCCCGTTCCGAGGAGGAGACCATCGCCCTCTTCGACCGCATCGAGGCCGAGGTCGGGCCGCTGGAAGTGGTGGTCTTCAACATCGGCGCGAACGTCCGCTTCGGCGTCACCGAGACCACCACGCGGGTCTTCACCAAGGTCTGGGAGATGGCTTGCTTCGCCGGCTTCCTGGCGATCCGCGAGGCGGCCCGGGTGATGACGCCACGCGGCCGCGGCACGATCCTGGTCACGGGCGCCACGGCCTCGGTCCGGGGCCGCGAGGGCTTCGCCGCCTTCGCCGCCGCCAAGCACGGCCTGCGCGCCGTCGCCCAGTCCGCCGCCCGCGAACTCGGGCCCAAGGGCGTCCACGTCGCCCACATCGTGGTGGACGGCGCCATCGACGGGGTGTTCACCCGCTCGCGCAGCGACAACGTCCAGGATTTGCTGGACCGCGACGTGATCCTCAAGCCCGAGGATATCGCCCGCAACTATGTCTGGCTGACCGACCAGCCCCGGTCGGCCTGGACCCACGAACTGGACCTGCGTCCCTGGTCCGAGAGCTGGTGAGGAACGACATGCCCAGGACCCTCGACTTCATCTTCGATTTCGGCAGCCCCAACGCCTACCTGTCCGGCAAGGTGCTGCCCGGGATCTGCGCCCGCACCGGCGCCAGGCTGAATCTGATCCCCTGCCTGCTGGGCGGGATCTTCAAGATCACCGGCAACCAGGCGCCCAACCAGGCCTTCGGCCACATCCAGGGCAAGCTCGCCTACGAGACCCTGGAGACCCGCCGCTTCGTCGAGAAGCACGGCCTGTCGGCCTTCCGCTTCAACCCGCACTTCCCGGTCAACACCCTGCTGATCATGCGCGGCCAGATCGCGGCCCAGCGCCAGGGCGTGGCCGAGCGCTATCTCGAGACGGTGCTGAAGGCGATGTGGGAGGACGGCGAGAAGATGGACGATCCGGAGGTCGTGGCCCGGGTCCTGGCCGCCGCCGGTCTCGACGCCAAGGCGATCCTCGGGGCGACCCAGGACCCCGAGGTCAAGGCCGAGCTGATGGCCAACACCGAGAAGGCCGCCGCGCGTGGCGTGTTCGGCATCCCGACCTTCTTCGTCGGCGACGAGATGTTCTTCGGCAAGGAACGCCTCGGCCAGGTCGAGGAAGAGCTCGCGAAGGTTCCGGTCTAGTCGTCGTCCTCGCCGAGCAGCTCGGCCTTGGCCGCCTCCCACATGGCGCGGCCCTGGGTCATGGTGGCGCGGATGGTCTGCAGGTCGACCTCCGGATAGCGGCCCTGGTGGACGCCCAGCGCCACCAGAAACGCCGTCTCGAAGTCGCGGTAGTCGACCCACATCTTGGAGGCCATCTCCAACGGCCAGGCGAGCAGGCTCTCGTCGGCGCCCTCCCAGCCGTCGGCCAGTTCGCTGGCGGCGATGCCGAAGTCCTCTGGCTTGCCCAGGGTCTCCAGACCGTCGAGGGTCACGGTCCACTGCCGGCCGCGCCAGACGATCTCCTCGGCGCGCATCTTCAGGTCGTTCTCGTGCATGGCGGCTTGTTAGCCCATCGGCCGCGCCGGGGCGAGGTCGGCCGATGCCTAGCGGCTTGGTCTCGAACATGCTCTAGGGTCAGGCGCCCCCAGAGTCCGGAGACCTTCCGCATGCGTACCGCCCTGTTCGCCGCCGCAGCCCTGATCGCCATCGCCGGCGCCGCCCAGGCGGCCACCGATCCGGCGAAGATGTCGGACATCGTCAAGACGCTGGCCTCCGATCCCTTCGAGGGCCGCGCGCCTGGCTCGCCGGGCGAGGCCAGGACGATCGAGTACCTCACCGCCCAGTTCAAGGCGCTGGGCCTGGAGCCGGCGGGCGAGAAGGGTTCCTATATCCAGGACGTCGCCCTCTTGAAGACCCAGGTCCAGGGCCCCGGCGCCTTCAGCTTCGACGTGAAGGGCGCCAAGACCGCCCTCGGCTTCGGCAAGGACGTGGCCGGCATCACCCTGCTGCCGGTTGACCACGTGGCGATCAAGGCCGCGCCGCTGGTCTTCGTCGGCTATGGCGTGACCGCGCCCGAGCGCGGCTGGGACGACTTCAAGGGCTACGACCTGAAGGGCAAGGTCGCGATCATCCTGATCAACGATCCCGACTTCGAGGCCAAGCCCGGCGAGCCCGTGGCCGGCAAGTTCGGCGGCCAGGCGATGGCCTACTACGGCCGCTGGACCTACAAGTACGACGAGGCCATCCGGCGCGGCGCCGTCGCTGCCCTGATCGTCCACGAAACGCCCGGCGCCGGCTATGGCTGGTCGACAGTGATCGCGCCCGGCGGCGAGGGCTTCGACATCGTCCGCGCCGATCCCGCCAAGGAGCGTCTGCAGTTGCAGGCCTGGATCAGCCGCGACGCCGCGGTCGATCTCTTCAAGCAGGCCGGCCTCGATTTCGAAGCGCTGAAGACCAGCGCCCGCCGCGCCGATTTCAAGCCGGTCGAATTGGCCGGCGCGACCTTCTCCGCCGACTACGGCCTGACCTACAGCCAGGTCATGAGCCACAACGTGATCGGCAAGCTGACCGGCAAGGGCCACCCCGATGAGAGCGTGATGTTCGCCGCTCACTGGGACGCCTACGGCATCGGCGCGCCCGACGCCCAGGGCCGGACCATCCGCCGCGGCGCCGCGGACGATGGCACCGGGGTCGCGGGCGTCATGGAGCTGGCGCGCCAGTTCAAGGCCGCGCCGCGCACCGACCGCTCGCTCTATTTCGGGGTCTGGACCGCCGAGGAGCGCGGCCTGCTCGGCTCCGAATATTACGGGGTCCACCCGACCGTCCCGCTCGACAAGATGGTCGCCAACCTGACCATGGACACCCTGCAGACCGCCGGCCCGTCCAAGGACGTAGTGCTGGTCGGCTACGGCCAGAGCGAGCTGGACGACCGCCTGGCCGCGGCCGCCAAGACCCAGGGGCGCACCGTCACCCCCGACGCCCATCCGGAGAAGGGCCTGGCCTTCCGCGCCGACCACTTCTCGCTGGCCAAGCACGGCGTGCCGGCCCTGCTGCTGATGGGCCTCGGCGGTGGGCCGGACCTAGTCAAGGGCGGGCGCGAGGCCGGCGACAAGTGGGTCAACGACTTCACGGCCAACTGCTACCACAAGGCCTGCGACGACTGGTCGGCGGACTGGGATCTGCGCGGCGCCGCCGCCGACGTGGACCTGCTCTACGTGATCGGCCGCGACCTCGCCGACAGCCGCGCCTGGCCGGCCTGGAAGGCCGGCTCGGAGTTCAAGGCGATCCGCGACAAGAGCGCGGCGGAGCGGAAGTAGTCAGCCGGGCTTGCGGAACAGGTGCACGAGATTGGGGCCGAGCGGCGCGGTCCCGTCGGCCTGAAGCCCGACGGCCTCCGCGAACGGCCGGGGATCGGCCGCATAGAAGGTCATGTGATCGAGGCTGCGCGCCTCGACGCCGCGAGGCCCCTCGACCACATATTCGATGGTCTGATCGTAGCGGCCGATCTGCGGCTTGCTGGAGCGATCGGCGATGCTGACCACCAGCCGCCGGCCCCCCTCGATCGGCCGGATCAGGGCGGGTCCCCGAACGTCCGGAAGCGGCTGGCCCAGCATCTCGGCCGAGGCCAGGTGAAAGGCGGCCCGACCGCCGGGTTTCAGATGCCGCGCCACCCCGGCGAACACGTTGCGCCAGGCCGCACCGGACGGCAGGTGGCCCAATGCGAAATAGGGGCTGATCACCGCGTCGAACTGTTCGTCGAGATTGAGGCTGGCCATGTCGCCGCGCTGGAACCGCAGCCGCGCCGCGATCTCGGGCGGGGCGGAGCGGAGCTTGGCCTCGGCCTGGGCCAGCATGGCCGGCGCGATGTCGACGCCCAGCACCGAAATCCCCCGCGCGGCCAGCTCGAAGCTGACCCGGCCCGTACCCGAGCCGAGCTCCAGGGCCGAGCCGCCCGGCGAAACCAGGGCCGCATAGAGTTCGACATCGCCCGCCAGGCTGGTGTCCGCCGCGGTGGTCAGGTCATAGAACCGCGCCGACAGGCCCTTGTCTGAATAGTAGGGTCGCGTCTCGACCCGCCCCAGCTTGCCGCCCATTCAAACCGCCCCCCGACGATCAGGCTTCGGACTATGCGCCGAAGCCTGGCGGTGTGAAATCCCCGCCTCCTGCATGACGGGTGGCGCAGACAGCCATTGCGCTGGATCAAGGCGCGGCCAATGATCGCCCGCGAAGCTTGAAGCTGCGACACAACGGGAGCCTCCGACTTGACCAGCCTCCGCACGCGCCTCGCGCGCCTGGCTCTGTTCCTCGCCATCCCGGCCCTGCTGGCCGGGTGCGGGATCAACAACATCCCCACCAAGGAAGAGACCGCCAAGGCGGCCTGGGCCGAGGTGCAGAACCAGTACCAGCGCCGCAGCGACCTGATCCCCAACCTGGTCGAGACGGTGAAGGGCTATGCCGCCCAGGAGAAGAGCGTGCTGGTCGAGGTGGCCCAGGCGCGCGCCTCGGCGACCCAGGTCAAGGTCGACGCCTCGACCCTGACCGACCCGGCCAAGTTCAACGAATACGCCCAGGCGCAGGACAAGCTGAGCGGCGTGCTCGGCCGGCTGATGATGATCCAGGAGAGCTATCCGCAGCTGAAGTCGGACCAGAACTTCCTGGCCCTGCAGTCGCAGCTCGAGGGCACCGAGAACCGCATCGCCATCGCCCGGCGCGACTACAACGAGGCGGTCCGCTCCTACAATCTCGAGTTCAAGACCTTCCCGAACAGCTTCTGGGCGGCGTTCCACAAGGACTCCAAGCCCATGGAGATGTTCCAGGCCTCCTCCACCGCCCAGAGCGCGCCCAGCGTCAGCTTCGCGCCGTCCGGTCCCGCCGTCGCGCCGGGCTCCGCACCCCCGGCCAAGACCACGCCATGATCCGGCTCGCGAGACCGCGGGGCGTCGTGCTCGCGGTCTTGGTTTCAGCGATTTGGGCTTTCGTCGCCTTCGCGGGCGCGGCCCTCGCCGCGCCGAAGTTCCCGCCCCTGACCGGGCGGGTCGTCGACAACGCCCACATGCTGTCGGCCGACGCGACTCAGAAGCTCACCGGCGAGTTGGCGGCGCTGGAGCAGAAGACCGGCCGCCAGGTGGTGGTCGCGACCATTCCCGACCTTCAGGGCTATCCGATCGAGGACTACGGCTACCAGCTCGGCCGGGCCTGGGGGATCGGCCAGAAGGGCCAGAACAACGGCGTTCTGTTCCTGGTGGCGCCCAACGATCGCAAGGTGCGCATCGAGGTCGGCTATGGCCTCGAGCCGATCCTGACCGACGCCCTGTCCTCGACCATCATCCAGTCCAAGGTCCTGCCAGCCTTCCGCGCCGGGAACATGGAGCAGGGCGTGGTCGATGGAACCGAGGCCATCGTCCAGCAACTCGGCCTTCCCGACGACCAGGCCCAGGCCATCGCCCAGGCGCCGCCGCAGCCGGCTCCGCAGATCCATGCGGAGCGCAGCCATTTCCCGTCGTTCCTGGTCCTGATCCTGGCCATCTGGATCATCACAAGCGTGCTGCGCGGCCTGGGTGGTCGCCGGTCGGGCGGGCTGTGGTGGCTGCCCTTCCTGCTGCTGAACAGCCGCGGCGGAGGCGGTGGCTGGAGTGGCGGCGGCGGTGGCTGGAGCGGGGGTGGCGGCGACAGCTTCTCCGGCGGCGGCGGCTCGTTCGGCGGCGGCGGATCCTCGGGGAGCTGGTGAGATGCTGACCAACGACGACCGCGCCCGCATCGAGGCGGCCGTGAAGGCGGCCGAGGAGAAGACCCGCGGCGAGATCTACTGCGTGGTGGCGCACGAGAGTTCCGATTATCGCGAGGCCCCGATCGCCTGGGCGGCGCTGGCGGCCCTGGCCGCGCCGGCCGTGCTGTTGATGGCCGGCATTCACGTGACCGTGCCGGACCTGTTCGGAGAGCCCTGGACCGCGGCTCAGATCGGCGCCGCGGCGGAGAGCGCGGCCCGCGCGGCCGTGGCCGGCGCGATCCTGCTGCAGGGCGCGCTGTTCCTTACCGTCGCGGTGATCGTTTCGATCCCGCCGGTGCGCCGGTTCATGACCCCGCGCAGTCTGAAGCAGGAGCGCGTGCGCCGCCGGGCGCGCGAGCAGTTCCTGGCCCGCGACCTGGTCGGCACCCGCGAGCGGACGGGCGTCCTGATCTATGTCTCGGCGGCCGAGCGGATGGCAGAGTTGATCGCCGACGAGGGCGTCGCCTCCAAGGTTGCGTCCAGCGTCTGGGACGAGGCGATGACCAAGCTGGTCGCCGGCGTCCGGCACGGCCGCACCGCCGAGGGCTTCGAACAGGCGATCGGACTGTGCGGTGAGGTGCTCGCCGAACACTTCCCGGCGCGGCCCGGCGACAACCCGGACGAGTTGCCGAACAACGTCGTCATGCTGCCCTGAGCATGGCCCGCAATTAACCTACAATGGCGGTTGTCCCTTAAGCGCGCCCGCATCAGATTGCGGCCCCGCCCGCCCCTTGAGTCGGGCGCACCGAAGCCGGACTGGCGCCCCCAGAACCTGGCCACGCTTCGGAAGTTGTTACGGTGTCGCCCCGGCGTGGACGGGGCAGCGTCGTCCCGTCGCGTGCGAGGTTGTTGGAGCGGTTCGTGGACCGGTCGCCTGAAAACTCGTTCCAGGCCATGGCCGAGGTGCTTTCGCTCGGCATGTCCTATCAACTGGCCTGCTCGCCGGACGGCGCGCAGCGGCGCTTCCTCTATGTATCCGACAGCTGCCTGGCCCTGAACGGCGTCAGCGCCCAGGCGGTGATGGCCGACGCCCGGGTGTTCTACGATCTCGTCGCACCGGAACACCGCCAGCTCACCCGCGAGGTCACCACCCGGGCGATCGTCGACCGAAAGCCGTTGATGGTCGAATACGCCATGCGCAAACCGGACGGCGCGCTGGCCTGGCGGCGCGCCACCTCGGCCCCGCGCAGCGAGCTCACAGCCGAGGGCTGGACCCTGTGGGATGGGCTGCAGGTCGACATCACCGAGCAGAAGCTGGCCGAGCAGGCCCTGACCGCCGAGCAGCGCAAGGTGGACCTCGCGGTCCGCGCCGCGGGCCTGGGCTTCTGGGACTACGACATCGCCAGGGACGAGGCGGTCTGGTCGGACCGCACCAAGGCGCTCTACGGCCTGCCGCCCGGCGCCCAGCTCGACTACGAGACCTGGATGAGCGAAGCGATCCATCCCGAGGACCGCCCGGCGATGGAGGCGGCCTATGCGGCTGCGCTCGCCAGCGACGAGGGCCTGCTCACGGTCGAGCATCGGGCGATCGCGCCGGACGGTGGCGTACGCTGGGTGCTGGTTCATGGCCGCATCCTGCGCGAAGGCGGCGAGCCGCGGCGGGTCCTGGGCACCGTGCTCGACATCACCGAACGCCGGGAGGCCGAAGAGCGGCGCCGCCTGGTCATGGGCGAACTGGCGCACCGCTCGCGCAACGGCCTGCAGATGATCCTGGCCATCGTGCGCCAGACCGCCCGCAGCGCGGGGTCGATGCAGGATTTCGAAGACCTGCTGGTCGCGCGGATCGAGGCCATGTCCCGCTCGCAGGACCTGGTGACCAACGGCGCGGGGCCCCTGACCCTGGCCGACCTGTTCACTTCGGCGCTCGAGCCCTTCGACCCCAAGCGGTTCGAGCTCGACCCGGTGCTGGGCGGCCATCGGCTGAGCGCCGACGCGGCGCTGATGCTGGCCCTGCTCGTCCACGAATTCGGGACCAACGCGACCAAGTACGGCGCCTTGTCGGCCAACGGCGGGCGGATCGCGGTCTCGGCCGATCGGGCCGGCCACGGCATGGCGGCGATGATCTGGCGCGAGGCCGGTGGGCCTGCGGTCGCCCCGCCGACCCGCAGCGGTTTCGGCAGCCGGCTGATGGAGGCGGCGCTGCGCAGCTACGGCGGATCCGTCGAGGCCCGCTTCGCGCCAACTGGCTTCGAGGCCAGGATAGAGTTTCCGGTTATCGAGGCCTGACGCGCCCTGGCGCCGTTCGGCGGCCAAGGCTAGGATTCCGCCTTCATCTCGAAACCGGACAGAGGCGCGTGATGGCCTTCAAGATCTTCGTCGATGGCCGCGTGCGCGAGGCCGATGTGGAGCCGGGCACGCCCCTGCTCTGGACCCTGCGCGACGGGCTCGGGATCCTGGGGCCCAAATTCGGCTGCGGCGTCGGCCAGTGCGGCGCCTGCACGGTGCACATCGACGGGACGCCGGTACGGTCCTGCTCCTTCCCGGTCGAGAATGTCGGGGCGTCGAAGGTCGTGACCATCGAGGCGATCGGCGCCACGCCCACGGGCAAGAAGGTGCAAGCGGCCTGGAGCGAACTCGACGTCGCCCAGTGCGGCTACTGCCAGCCGGGCCAAATCATGTCGGCCACGGCCCTGCTGAACCAGACCCCCAAACCGACCGACGCCGACATCGACGCGGCCATGAGCGGCAACATCTGCCGCTGCGCCACCTACACCCGCATCCGCGCGGCGATCAAAAAGGCCTCGGGCCAGCCGGTGGGAGCCTGACCATGGCGGCGGACGGTTCCTTCGACGCCGCCTCGCGGCGGGACTTCATCAAGGTCGGCGCCATGGCCGGCGGCCTGGCGCTCAGCTTCAGCCTGCCGGGCAAGGGCCTGGCCGACGGCTCGGCGGGGGCGCAGCTCAACGCCTATGTGACGATCGCCCCCGACGGCCTGGTCACCATCGTCGCCAAGAACCCGGAGATCGGGCAGGGGGTGAAGACCTCGCTCCCGATGATGATCGCCGAGGAGCTGGACGTCGACTGGGCTCAGGTCCGCACCAGGCAGGCGGACGGCGATCCGGCCACCTATGGCCGCCAGTTCGCCGGCGGCAGCGCCGCGACCCCGCTGCACTGGGACCAGCTCCGCCAGGTGGGCGCCACCGCGCGGGCCATGCTGGTGGCCGCGGCGGCCAAGGACTGGAACGTGCCGGCGGCCGACTGCACGACCGCCTCGGGCGTGGTGTTCCACAAGGCCTCTAACCGCAAGGCGACCTACGGCGCCCTGGCCGCCAAGGCCGCGACCATGGCGCAGCCCGATCCCAAGAGCCTCAAGCTCAAGGATCCGAAGGACTACCGCATCGTCGGCAAGCCCCACGCCCAGGTCGATACGCCAGCCATCGTTGCCGGCAAGCCGCTGTTCGGGATCGATGTGGTGGTCCCCGGCATGCTCTACGCCACCTTCGAGAAGGCGCCGGTCTATGGCGCCGGCGTGGCGAGTTGCGACCTCGCCGCCGCCAAGGCGGTGAAGGGTGTGCGGAACGCCTTCGTGGTCGAGGGCGGGACGGCGCTCGACGGGTTGCTGCCGGGCGTGTGCGTGGTCGCCGACAGCTGGTGGCAGGCGCGCAAGGGCCGCGAGAAGCTGAACATCGTCTGGAAGGATCATCCGACCGGCCAGCAGTCGACGGCCACCTATGACGCCCAGGCCCTGAAGCTGTCAAAGGGCGCGCCGCTGCGCACCGAGCGGTCCGACGGCGACCATGAGGCGGCGATGAAGGCCGCCGCCAAGACGGTCGAGGCGGCCTACGCCTATCCGTTCCTGGCGCATGCGCCGCTGGAGCCGCAGAACTGCACGGCCCAGTGGAAGGACGGCAAGCTGGAGATCTGGGCGCCGACCCAGAACCCCGAGCCGGGCCGCCAGCTGGTCGCCAAGACGCTGGGCATCAAGCCCGAGGACATCGCCATCCACATGATCCGCTGCGGCGGCGGGTTCGGGCGGCGGCTGTCCAACGACTACATGGTCGAGGCGGCCTGGATCGCGCGCGAGACCAAGGCGCCGGTCAAGCTGCTGTGGACCCGCGAGGACGACCTGCGGCACGACTTCTACCGCCCCGCCGGCTGGCACTATCTGTCGGGTGGGGTCGATGCGGCGGGCAATCTCACCGCCTGGCGCGACCACTTCGTGACCCTGGGCGTGGACGGCCAGCCGGGCCGCAGCGCCGGCATGTCGGCGACCGAGTTCCCGGCCCGGTTCATCCCCAACTTCAAGTACGACCTCAGCCTGATCCCGTCGGGCGTGCCGACCGGGCCGCTGCGGGCGCCGGGCTCCAACGGCCTGGCCTTCGTCATCCAGTCCTTCATCGACGAACTGGCCCATGCGGCGGGCGCCGATCCGGTGGCCTTCCGCCTGAAGCTGCTGGGCGAGCAGGGCATGGTCGGGACGCTCGGCAAGGACGGCTATGACGCGGCCCGGATGCGTGGCGTGGTGAAGCGCGTGGCCGAGGTCTCCGGCTGGGGCAAGACCACGCTGCCCAAGGGCACGGGCATGGGCGTCGCCTTCCACTTCAGCCATCTGGGTTATTTCGCCGAGGTGGTGCGAGCCCGGGTCGACAAGGACGGCTCGGTGACCGCCGAGAAGGTCTGGGTCGCCGCCGACGTCGGCCGCCAGATCGTCAATCCGGCCGGGGCGATGAACCAGGCTCAGGGTGCGGCGATCGACGGCATCTCGGCGG
>CAMFHW010000084.1 GCA_945952175.1 uncultured Phenylobacterium sp.
GGGCCTGTGCGACCGGGTCGCGCTGGTCGGCGAGGTGAAGGCCGCCAACGGCCGGCCGGCCGTGAAGCTCTCCGACAATTTCAGCAAGGCGTCCGGCCCGCCGGACGAGGTGGCCCGTTACTGGCGGGTGTTCGGGACCGAGGGCGTGAAGGGCGCGCCGGTCCATGTCTGAAGCTCAAACCGGAAAGGACGCCGCCATGCCCCTGTTCGAAAAGGCCGCCGACCGTGAGCTCGGCGCGCGCGAGACCGACGTGCTGGTGCTGATCGATCCGCAGAACGACTTCTGCCCCGGCGGCGCGCTGGCCGTGCCCGGCGGCGACGAGATCATGCCGCTCCTGAATGCGCTGGCGGAACGGTCGCGCCACGTGGCGCTGAGCCAGGACTGGCACCCGCCGAGCCAGGTCTCCTTCGCCTCGGCTCACGGCCAGGCGCCGTTCAGCACCAAGATTCTGAGCTATGGCGAACAGGTGCTGTGGCCGGACCACCGCATCCAGGGGACGGCCGGCGCGGACTTCCACCCCGACATCGAACAGGGCGCGGCGAAGAAGGCCGAAGTGATCGTGCGCAAGGGCCACAACCCGGCGGTCGATTCCTATTCGGCCTTCTACGAGAACGACCACAAGACCTCGACGGGCCTGGCGGGCTGGCTGCGCGAGCGCGGCTTGAAGCGCTGCATCTTCGCCGGCCTCGCCCTCGACTTCTGCGTCCGCTACTCGGCCGAGGACGCGGTGGCGGAAGGCTTCGAGGCGGTGGTGGTGATCGACGCCACCCGCGCGATCGACATGGCCGGCTCGGGCGCCGAGGCGCTGAAGAGCCTGCGGGCGCGCGGCGTCCTTCTCATCAACAGCGACGGCTCGGAGGCGAACCTGTGAGCGCGAACTTCTTCTCCTTGCACCGCCAGGGCTTCGTCCGGGTCGCGGCCTGCACGCCCAATGTCGCGGTGGGCGATCCCGGCTTCAACGCCGCCGAGACCCTGGCCCTCGCCAGGGACGGCCATGCGCGTGGCGTCGACCTGATGCTGTTCCCCGAGCTCGGCCTGTCGGCCTACGCGATCGACGACCTGTTCCTGCAGGACGTGCTGCTGCAGCGGGTGGACGCGGAGCTCAAGGGCCTGGTCGAGGCGAGCCGAGACCTGACGCCGGTGCTGATCGTCGGCGCGCCGCTGGCGCACAACGGCCGGCTCTACAACTGCGCCGTGGTCATCTCGAAGGGCCGCGTGCTGGGCGTGACGCCGAAGAGCTTCCTGCCCAACTACCGCGAATACTACGAGCACCGCTGGTTCGCGCCGGGCGTGGGCGTGAAGGGGCTGGAGATCGCGGTCGCGGGCCAGGTCGCGCCGTTCGGGGTGGACCTGGTCTATGAGGCGTCCGACCTGGCGGACTTCGTCTTCCACACCGAGATCTGCGAGGACTTCTGGGCGGCCAATCCGCCGTCGACCGAGGGCGCGCTGGCGGGCGCACTGATCCTCTGCAACCTGTCGGCCTCGAACATCGTGATCGGCAAGGCCGACGAGCGCGAACTGCTCTGCGCCTCCCAGTCGACGCGCTGCCAGGCGGCCTATCTCTATTCCGCCGCGGGCCCAGGCGAGAGCACCACCGACCTCGCCTGGGACGGCCAGGCGACGATCCATGAGCTGGGGCGGCGGATGGCGGCGACCGACCGGTTTCCGGTGAAGGCGCAGATGGCGGTGGCGGACATCGACGTCGAACGGCTGCGGCTGGAGCGCTTGCGGACGCCGACGTTCAACAGCGCCGCCGTCGCCGCCGGCCATCCGGAGACGCGGTTCCGCCGGGTGCGATTCGAGCACAGGCCCAGCTTCGCGGACCTGGGCCTCCAGCGGCCGCTCGACCGCTTCCCCTTCGTGCCCGACGACGCCGCGCGGCTCGACAAGGACTGCTACGAGGCCTTCAACATCCAGGTCCAGGGCCTGGCCAAGCGGCTGCAGGCGACCAAGACCCGGCACATCGTGATCGGGGTTTCGGGCGGGCTGGATTCCACCCATGCCCTGATCGTGGCCGCCAAGGCGTTCGACCGGCTGGGCCTTCCACGGGCCAATATCCTGGGCTTCACCATGCCCGGCTTCGCCACCAGCGAGGGCACCAAGTCCAACGCCTGGAAGCTGATGAACGGCCTGGGCGTCACCGGCGAGGAGATCGACATCCGTCCGGCGGCGCGCCAGCTGCTGGCCGACATGAAGCACCCGTTCGCGGGCGGCGAGCCGGTCTATGACGTGACCTTCGAGAACGTCCAGGCGGGCCTGCGGACCGACTACCTGTTCCGCCTGGCCAACCAGAGGGCGGGGATCGTGCTGGGCACCGGCGACCTGTCGGAGCTGGGCCTGGGCTGGTGCACCTATGGCGTCGGCGACCAGATGAGCCACTACAACGTCAACGGCTCGGTGGCGAAGACCCTGATCCAGCACCTGATCCGCTGGTGCGCCACCAATGGCCAGTTCGAGGCCGACGCCTCCGAGACCCTGCTCAGCGTCCTCGACACCGAGATTTCGCCCGAGCTGGTGCCGGCCGACGCGAGTGGGGCGATCCAGAGCACGCAGGCCAAGATCGGGCCCTACGAGCTGCAGGACTTCAACCTCTACCACGTGACCCGCTACGGCCTGCGGCCGTCGAAGGTGGCGTTCCTGGCCTGGCACGCCTGGAAGGACGTGAAGGCCGGCGCCTGGCCGCCGCACTTCCCGGACGAGACGCGCAACGCCTACGACCTGGCGACCATCAAGAAATGGCTGCGGCTGTTCCTGTTCCGCTTCTTCGAGATCAGCCAGTTCAAGCGCTCGGCCCTGCCGAACGGGCCGAAGGTGGTCTCCGGCGGCAGCCTCTCGCCGCGCGGCGACTGGCGCGCGCCGTCGGACGGCAACGCCAAGATCTGGGTCGAGGAGCTCGACGCCAACGTGCCGGACGAGGCGGCGTAGATTTTACGGCGAGGCGGTTTCCCTTCTCCCCTTGCGGGAGAAGGCTGGTCGGGGGCCGCTTCCCGCCTACAGCACCGCCGCCAGGCGGCCGCGGATGATCTGCTCGGCGTCGGCGACCATGCCTTCGATCAGCGCCTTGCAGGTCGGGATGTCGTGGATCAGGCCCGCGACCATGCCGCAGGACCAGCCGCCGGCGTCCATCTCGCCGTCGATCATGATGCGCGGATAGACGCCCGCCACTTCCTCGGCGATGTCGGCGAACGAGATGTTGGCGCCCATCTCCTTTTCCTTAGCCAGGAGGCGTTCGACCGCGGCGTTGTTCAGCACGCGCTCGGTGTTGCGCAGCGGGCGCATGATCAGGCGGGTGTCGAGCTCGGAGGCGGCCACCAGGGCCTGCTTCACGTTCTCATGCACCGGCGCTTCCTTGGTCGCGATGAAGCGGGTGCCCATGTTGACCCCGTCGGCGCCCATGGCGAGCGCGGCGGCGAGCTGGCGGCCGTTGGCGACGCCGCCGGAGGCCACGAAGGGAATCTTCAGCTCCTCGGCGGCGCGGGGCAGCAGCACCCAGTTGCCGACATCGTCCTCGCCCGGGTGGCCGCCGCATTCGAAGCCGTCGACGCTGACCGCGTCGCAGCCGATCTGCTCGGCCTTCAGCGAGTGGCGGACCGAGGTGCACTTGTGGATCACCTTGATGCCGTTTTCCTTCAGGATCGGCAGCCATTTGGCCGGGTTGTTGCCGGCGGTCTCGACGATCTTCACGCCGCCCTCGATGATCGCCTGGACGTAGCCCGGATAGTCCGGCGGAGTGACGGCCGGCAGGAAGGTCAGGTTCACGCCGAACGGCTTGTCGGTCATTTCGCGGCAGCGGGCGATCTCCTTGGCCAGGAGCTCGGGCGAGCGCTGGGTGAGCCCCGTGATCAGGCCCAGACCGCCGGCGTTCGAGACGGCGGCCGCCATCTCGGCGAAACCGACGAAGTGCATGCCGCCCTGGATGACAGGGTGCTGGATCCCGAAAAGCTCGGTGATGCGGGTCTTCATGAAGGCGTCCTCGACTTGGTTTTGCCGCCACACAAGAGGTTCGCGGCGGCGAATTCAAGCCGGTATCAGGCTGTTACATACCTGCCCTAGCGTCAGAAGAAGGCGGTCGCGCCGACGACCAGACCCCCATGGCTGCGGCGGGTTTGAGGCCTCAAGGCGGGTGTGGCGGCGCTCCAGCCGAGACTGAATTCGCCGCGCCTGAATTCGCGGATCAGGTCGAGGCGGGCGTCATAGCGGGCGGGCGGCGCGCCGGCCGGCGGCTGAAGCGGCTTGAACACCCCCACATGACCCGCGACGCGCCAGTCGGGCGCCGGCCGCCAGGCGCCGTTAAGGTCGAGATAGAGGGTCTGGGTTCCCGGCCAGTTCGGCGAATAGTGCAGCCGGGCGCTGAAGTCGGACTTCGAGACCCCGACATAGACCTCGCTGTACTTCAACCGAAAGGGGCGACCGCCATAGAGGGTGAGGTCCTGGTTGTTGACGCCCACGTCCCAGGCGGCGCCGTCGGCCGTGCGCACGGCGTAGCCGAGATATTCCATATGGCCGAGATCGCGCAGCCCCTCCGAGGTCTGCTGGCCGATCAGCGAGCCGCCCAGATAGACGCCGTTCGAGAGGTCGCCGGAGGCGGACAGGCTGAGCGCGGGGTTTCGGTCCGTGAGCGAGACGCCGCGCAGACGATAGTCGGATTGCAGGCTGAGGCTGGCGCTGACCTGGGCGAGCGCGGGCGCCACGCGCCCCAGGGTCGCGAGGAGCGCCAGGAGGGCGATCCCGTCAGGGACGCGCAATCGCCGAGGCCCCAGCTTGCCGCACGCAGCCGCAGCGGCCGCAGGGCGGCGCGCCGCGCATCAGGCTGGCGCAGGCGTCGATCGCGCCGCCCGCCGAGGTGACGACCAGGGGCTGGAGCGCGCCGGGGCGCAGGTTCTTCTCCTTCAGCAGGGCGAACAGGCCCGTCACATGGGCCGCCGCGTAGGAGCTGCCGCTGACCAGGGACCACTTGCCGCCCGGTTGGGTGGTCGGGATGTCGTCGCCCGGCGCGAGATAGACCCCGCGGGGCGCCGCGCGGCCTTCATCGGAGGCGACGGCGACGACGCCGGCGTGCGAGGCCGGGAAGCCGCCCTGGGCGAGATGCGGGTCCACCGCGCCGACGACGGTCGCGCCCTTGGCGATGGCCGCGTCGATCAGGGCGCCGAGCAGCCGGTCGGACGGTCCGCTGAGGCTCAGATTGATCACCTGGGCTCCATGGTCGATCGCGAAGCTGAGGGCCATCGCGAGGCCCAAGCTGTCGCACAGGGTATCCGTCGTGCGGGCGTCCTGCCAGCAGGCGCGCAGGGCCATCAGCCGCGCGCCAGGAGCGACGCCGACCACGCCTTTGTGGTTGTCGCCTATGGCGGCGATGATGCCGGCGACGCCGGTGCCGTGGCGCTCGGGCTCGCCGGGACGGTCGGGCAGGAAATCGCGGCTGACCTGGACCTGGCCGATGAGGTCGGGATGGCGCAGATCGATGCGGCTGTCGATCACCGCGACCTTCACGTTGCGGCCGGTGGCGACCTGATGCAGGTCGGCGACCCGCCAGGCCCGCGCCGCCGGCTGCAGGCGGTAGAGCGGATCGTTCGGGACCGGCGCTTCGCCCTGAGCGCGGTAGATGTGCATGGGCTCCGACCAGGCGACGCCGGGTTCATGGGTCAGGCTGGCCGCCACCTCGTCGGCCGTGCGTCCGACCGGCGCCTCCATGACGTAGCAATCCATGCCCAGCACCGGCATGGGCCAGCCGGTGACCAGGGTCAGGCCGTGGGCCTGGGCCAGGCGCGCGGCGATCCGGCGGCGGGCCGCCTGACCGGCGCCGGCGCCATAGCCGCCGCCATAGGCGGCGTTGGCCTCGAAGTGGGCTGGCGGCAGGCGCAGCATGACCAGAACCCGTGCCCGCTCGGCATCCTCGGCGTGGACCGGCAAGAGCGCGACGGCCGCCAGGAACAGACCCAGCAACAGGCGGCGGAGCACGGCGATCACGGCGCAGGATCGATCGGCTCGGCCATGACGATGTCGCGGCGGCCGCGCAGGCCCGCAAGGGCCGCCTCGCGTTCCGCGGCCGGCACAGCCAGGATATAGGCGTCGGCGGCGGTGGGGCCGTCCACCAGTCGGCCATGTGTCGAGCGCAGGGCGGCGCGAAGCTGCGCCTCCGGCGTCTCGGGACGGAAGATCACCGCCACATTGCCGGCCGCGGCCGGCGGCGGTGCGGCGCCCAGGGCGTGGTAGCGGCTGGGCTGGCCGACGATCAGCAACCAGGCAGCCGTCAGCGTGACGAGGCCGGTGAGCAGCCAGGGCGCGGAGGTTCGCCAGTTCGCGGCGATCGCCACGGCCCCTCCCCCGAACGCGCGACGCCCAGGCTCGCCGATGCGCCGGCGCATCCGGGCCCAGCTCTGCTCGACCTCGAGCGGCAGGCGGGCGATCTCGACATCGAGCTCGCGCTGGAAGGCCAGTTCCTCGCGGCACTCGGCGCAGACGTTCAGGTGGGCCTCGACGGCCTCCCGCTCGGCGGCTTCGAGCTTGCCGGTCACGTACCAGGGCAGCAGGTCCTGCACCTCCCGGTGCTGGCCCCCGCGGAATCGGATCACACGCCCCTTCACAGCCAATCCTCCAGACGCCCCTCAAGCCAACCCTTCAGGTGGCGGCGCGCGTGATGCATCCGCGTCTTCACCGTCCCCACCGGGCAATCGAGGATCTCGGCGATCTCGCGATAGCCGATCTCGTGGAAATAGGTCAGATCGAGCACAGCCCGATGCTCAGGCGACAGCCGGCTCATGGCGCCCAGCAGGGCCGCCTGCACCTGGCGTTGGCCGAGGTGCTGTTCGGGATCGGCGTCCTCGCTGGGGCGCGGCGCGTGTTCGGGCTCCTCCACCGGCTCGTCATAGCGCGAGCGCGCCTTGAGCGCGGTGCGGTAGGCGATGGCGAAGATCCAGGTCGAGACCTTGCTGGTCCCGTTGAACTTCTCCGGCCGCTTCCAGACCACCATCATGGTGTCGTTGAGCGCCTCCTCGACCAGCTGCGGCCGGCGCAGGAGATTTGTCAGGAAGCGGGTCAGCCGCGGGTGGTAGATGCGGTAGAGAAGTTCGAAGGCCCGCAGGTCGCGGCCGACGATCCGCGCGATCAGCCGCGCCTCGTCGAGCGTGGCGGGCGCCGGGCCGGCGCTCTGGGATGTCGGGCTCTTGCGAAACAGCATGGTCGCCCTCTGCGCGCCTGGCGATGAATGCCCGCGAGGCGCCGGTCGGTTCAACGATCCTAGCCGATTTCCGCCCGCCTCGTCGCTTCCCGCCGCGCACCGCCGGCGCGGTTAACAAAATCCTGCCTGCCGTTGAACCGCGGCGACGGGGCCCGGGATGAACCGGTCGGCGCCCCGCGATCGCCGCGCGGCCCATCAGGCTGGACTTTTGGGAGCACCGACATGCGTAAACGCCTCATCGCGACCGGCTTCGCCGCGCTCGTCCTCAGCGCCGGAAGCGCGCACGCCTCCTCGGTCGTCGACCCGGTGGGCGACTTCCTGCCGAGCTTCGTCGGCGCGCACGACCCCGATCTCGACGTGACCAGCTTCTCGGTGGTCTACGACGCCGACCTCGCCCGTTTCCTGTTGAGCGCGACGCTGGCTGGCCCGATCGACGCCAGCAAGCCGGGCCTCTACGTGATCGGGGTCAATACGGGCACCGGGACCATCGCGCCCTTCGCCGGCATCGGCGAGCCGAACGTGATCTTCAACCAGGCGATCGTGGTCCAGAAGACCGGCGTGGCCTCCGTCAGCGGCACGAGCCTGTCGGCCACCATCTCCGGCGACATGTTCAGCGTCATCGCGCCGCTGTCCGCCCTGCCCTCCACGGGTTTCAAGCCAACCCAGTACGGCTTCAATCTCTGGCCCCGCAACGGGCTCGGGAGCAACAGCCAGATCAGTGACTTCGCGCCCCAGAATGCGACGCTCTCAGCCCCCGAGCCGTCGACCTGGGCGATGCTGGTCGCAGGCTTCGGCCTTCTCGGCGGCGTCCTGCGCAGGTCGCGCAGGGCGATGAGCCCCGCCGGGACCCCGGCCCAGGCCTGAACCAGCAAGGCGCCGCGACGCTCCCCCTAGCGCGTCGCGGCGCTGTCGCGGATCGATCAGCCATAGGTGAGTTCGCCGCCGACCAGGGTCGCGGCGACGTGATCGGCTTTGGGATCGGCAAGCGCCTCGGACAGCGGAACCTTGAGCAGACAGAGGTCCGCCACGGCGCCGACGGCCACGCGGCGGGGCGGCCCGCCCGGCGCGGAGGGCTCACCCAGATAGAGGGCCAGCGCCGTCGCCGCGGATACGCGCTCCCCCTGCCCCAGCACCCGGCCCGAGGCGCTGCGACGGTCGATGGCGGCGGCCATGCCGAGCCAGGGATCGGGCGAAGCGTAGGGGGCGTCCGAGCTTGCGGCGAGCGGCGTTCCCGCGGCCAGCAGGCTGGCGCAGCGATAGAGGTCGTCGAAGTCCCGAGGGACGACCTCGGCGGCGTAGCGGTCGCCGCGCTCGCGGATGAAGGCGGGCTGGGTCACGACGGTGAGGCCGAGCGCGAGGATCTGCCCGATGGCGCTGGCGGGGATGACGCCGCCATGCTCGATCCTGTCGCCGGGCCGGGCGCCGGCGGTCTCGAAGGCGGCGAGCGTGAGCGCGAGCTCGCCGGCGGTGACGCAGTGGACGGCGACCGGGCGGCCCCAGTCGCGCGCGCGGCCGATACGGACCAGCATGTCCTCGAAGTCCGGCAGGGCGTGGTCGTCGAGCAGGATCTTCACCGGACCGACCTCGAAGGCGCCGTCGGCGGGGCGCTGGAGCTCGCCTCCGCTCATCAGCGTGAGACGGAGGGGAAGCTCGCCGGCTCGCCGCGCCTTGGCCAGCAGGGCCGCGCCGGAGGCGTCGGTGGTGACGCTGGCGTCGGTCACGGCGACGATCCCCAGCGCCGCGAGATGCGCGCCGATCGGCGCCAGGGGCGGCGGAGCAGCGCCGAGCCTTTCCCGCAACCAGGCGTCCTCGCGCCAGATCCGGCCGCTCGGCCGGCCGTCGGCGCCGCGCTCCACGCCAGGCGGATCGTCGTCGCCGCAGACACTGGCGAGGGCGGCGCTGTTGAGCATCCAGAGGCTTCCGGTCTGGTGCTGGATGCGCAGGCGATGGCGCGGCGCCAGCGCGTCGAGGTCGTGGCGGGTCAGGTTCCCGGCCATGGTCTCGTGATAGCCCGAGGCGCGCAGCCAGGCGCCCGGCGTACGGCTTGCCAGACCTGCGGAGATGCGTGCGGCGACCTCGTCGGCGCCCCGCGCACCGTCCAGCACGACGGAGTCCGTGCGGGCGGCGAGGCCCAGCAGATGGATGTGGTGATCGACCAGGCCGGGAATGAGCGCCCCGCCCTGCCCGTCGAGCTCGCGTGGCGCCCGGGGCAGACGCGCGCCGATGGCCTCGATGCGCCCCTCTGCGATGCGGACGTCGAGCCCGGCGCGGCCCTCGATCTCGACGGCGCGGATCACCAGGGGCTCGCTCATGCAGCCCGATCCAGCCGCAGATGGGCGGCGGCCCCGGCGGCGCAGCGGGCCAGCGCGACGTCGATCAGTGCTCCGCCGCCCGCATCCAGGACGCGCAGGGCGGCGGTGGCGGCGCAGAGGCCCGTCACGGGATCGGCCAGGGCGTCGCCGAGGAAGCGCGGCTCGCCGGGCGGCGCCCATCGCACGAGGCCGCCGGCCGCGGCCGCGTCGTCGCCGAACGCCACCCGCTCGGCCGCCTCGCCCGTCCAGCCGTGGCCGGTGATCGCGACCCAGACGAGGCCGGGATTGGCGGCGAACGCCACCTCCGGCGACAGGCCCAGGGCCGCCAGCGCCCGAGGTCGGGCGGCGGTGATCAGGACGTCGGCTTCGCAGGCGGCCGCGAGGAGGCGCGCCCGCTCCGCAGGATTGTTCAGGTCGAGCTGAAGATCGGTCTTCAGACCGTTGAGGCGGCGGAAGAATTCCGGTGTCGAGATCGCGCTGGGATCGGGTCGCCCGAGGCTGTCCAGGCGGGTCACCCGCGCGCCCATGGCGGCCAGGATCGCGCCGCAGAGGGGGCCGGCCCACAGGGCGGAGGTGTCCAGGACCTTGAGCGGGCCGGTGTGTTCTCCAGATCGACCGAGCAGCAGTTGGGGCGGCGCGAGGTCGCCCGCGCGGGTCTCGCCGACGCCGGCCACAGGCAGGCCGAGCAGGATCGCGCGGGCCATCAGGTCCGCGCAGGGTCGGTCCTGCGCGGCCGCGATAATCGCACCCCACGCGTCGCCCTGGACTGCCTGCTCGAGCCAGGCAGGGACGAGCGTAAGGTCGTCCTCCCGCGCCAGGTTGACCGCGATCCAGCCATCGGCCGCCTGGATCAGGCGGCAGGAGCCGTTGGGCGAAGCCCGGCCCGGCTCCGCCAGGGGCAGATGGCCGGCGCGATCGAGGACGCCGAGGCGCTCGACCTCGACTCGCCGGCCGAGTCGGCCGGTGAGGCTGGCGACCTCATGGCCGAGTTGCGCGAAGACCGGCGCGAGCGGGCTCACGTCGCCGGCTCCACGGCGTCCACGAGGCCCCAGGCCAGCGCGGTGTCGAGGTCGATCTCGGCCCCCGACAGGGCCATATAGGCCGCCCGCTCGCGGCCGATGCGACGCGGGATGGTGGCCGTGCCGCCGGCGCCCGGGATCAGGCCCATGGACACCTCCGGAAGCCGGAAGGTGGCTCCCATCCGCGCGGTGACCCGCGCCGCGGCCGCGGGAACCTCGATCCCCGCACCGATGCAGGCGCCGTGCAGGCGCGCCGTCATGCGCGGCCCAAGGGTGGCGACGAGGCGGGCCGGCGACTGAAGGGTTCGGATCAGGTGGGCCTCGGCCGGGTCCGGCGCGGCGCCGAACTCGTCGAGGTCGCCGCCGGAACTGAAGCCTGGCCCCGCGCCCGAGATCTCGACCGGCAGGTGGTCGGGATCGTCGAGGGCGAACTCCAGGGCCTCGACCAGGGCGTCGCGCATGGCCGCGTCGAAGGCGTTGCGCGCGCCCGGCCGGGCGAGCTCGATCCGCAGCACGCCATCGGCCTTGGTCAGGACCACGCGCTCGGCGCTCTCCTCGCGGCTGCGCTTGGGGCGCTCGGCCCGCCAGGCGCGGAACTCCCGTGAGGCCAACAGCATGGAATAGGCGAGAGACTCCAGGGCCAGGGCTTGGTCGAGGTCGAGCCGCAGGGTCATGCGCAGGACCTGGGCCAGGGCGGTCGAGGCGGCGGGCTGGGCGGCCACGCGGGCCGTCAGCACCGCGAGGGCAGCGTCGAGATCGCTCGGCCCCGCCCCTGTCTCTTATACACATCTGACGCTGCC
>CAMFHW010000085.1 GCA_945952175.1 uncultured Phenylobacterium sp.
GTCGCAAAACGATTTGTTAAGGATGCCGATAGGAACGGGACCTACACGTGAGGGCGGGTCGCCAGCGGCAGATGTGTATAAGAGAGACGCCCTCTCGGGCCTGGCCCGCGCCGGCGTCGATCTCGGCCGGGCCGATTTCACGGTCGGCACCTCGGCGGGCGCCTTCGTCGGCGCGCGCCTGGCGATGGGCGTCGAGGCCGCCGGCCTGGTCGATCCGATCCTCGCCGAGACGCCCCGCGCCCCGCCGAGCGCCAGCCCTTCGGCGCTCAACAAGGCCCCGCCCGATCTCACCCGCCTGATGAAGCTGATGGCCGAGGCCCAGTCCGGCGCCCGCGACCCGCAGGAGGTCCGCCGCGACATCGGCGCCTTCGCCCTGGCCGCCGGGACCCCGGACGAGGCGACCTTCATCGCCAGCTTCGGCCGCAGCTTCGCGAGCCTGCCGGACGATGCGTGGCCCGAGCGTGGCTATGCCTGCACGGCGGTCGACGCCGAGACCGGCGAGTTCCGGATGTGGGGCGCCGACAGCGGCGTCGGCGTGGTTCGCGCCGTGGCCTCGTCCTGCTCGGTGCCCGGCGTCTATCCGCCGGTCACGCTGAAGGGGCGCCGCTATATCGACGGCGGCATGCGCTCGGGGACGAACGCCGACCTCGCCAAGGGTCACGCGCGGGTGGTGGTGATCCAGGTTCGCGTCGCCGGAAACACCGGCCCGGCCGCCGAGGCCATGGCCCGCCGCTTCGCCGACGAGATCCAGGTGCTCACCGATGCGGGTGCGCAGGTGAAGGTGCTCGCGCCCGACGCCGCCGCCGTCGCGGCCATGGGCGCCAACCTGATGGACTTCCGCCAGCGCGCCGCCGCCGCCCGCGCCGGCCTCGAGCAAGGCCTGGCCGAAGCCGACGCGCTCAAGGCCTTCTGGGGCTGACGCCGGAGTTATTTCGGGGACAGGTTGATCAATTCGCCATTCGATCGCAGACGTCGGGCGGCTGTCGCTGGCCGAATTGATCAACCTGTCCCCGAAATAGGGCATGACGATGGGGGTGCGGGTCCGCAGTGCGCTCACGCTCCGGGCCCGCACCCCCACCGCCCCCAGCTAGGGCCTATTTTCCTTTCGCCGCCTTCCGCTCGGCGCGCATCTCCTGCAGGGCCGACTTGCAGCCGGCGCTGAGCTGGCTGGCATGCTGTTTCATGCACTGCATGACCCGTCCGCCGCCCTTCTCGACATTGCCGCAATAGGTCTGGCGATCGGCGGCGCAGGCCTTCATGGCCCCGTGGTGGCCGCCGCGGCCGGCCCCGCCGCCGCTCACGTCGGCCACCTTGGACATCGGGTCCTGGGCCGGGGCGGCGATGACGGGCGTGGCCGTGGCGAGCGCCAGGGCGATGACGGCGAGGCGTAGCGACATGGAGGGTCTCCGAGGGGATTTTCCGTTCCACGCGCGGGGCGGCCCGGTCCGTCGCTCGCGCCCATCCCCTCATGTGTCATCCCGGTTTCCGCGCAGCGGAAGACCGGGACCCATAAGCACCGATCCCTCCGGAAAACCCCGCGCATCTGGGTCCCGGACAAGCGCTGGCGCGCTTTCCGGGATGACACTTTTGGGGCGATGAAGGGGAGAGGGTTATCCGTTCCGCTTCACATACGACCGGATCGCCGCGATCACCTGGTCCTGGGCGTCGGTCGTCAGATAGGGGTGCATCGGCAGGCTCATCACCGTCTCGGCCTTGGCCTCGGTGACCGGCAGGCCGCCCGGCGTCGGATAGCCGGAATAGACGCCCTGCTTGTGGATCGGGATCGGGTAATAGACCGCCGTCGGCACGCCCGCCTCGCGCAGGTGGCCGATCAGGCCGTCGCGGTCCTTGGTCTCGATCGTGTACTGCGCCCAGACGCTGACCCCGCCCTCGATCACCTTCGGCGCGCCGACCACGTCGCCCAGGCCCGCCGCATAGCGGTCGGCGACCACGTTCCGCGCGGCGATCTCGTCGGCGAAGATGGTCAGCTTCTGTAGCAGCACCGCCGCCTGGATCGTGTCCATCCGGCTGTTCATGCCGATGCGCATGTTCAGGTACTTCGGGTCATGGTCGAAGGTGCGGCCCTCGATGTCGCTCTTCACGGCCTGGCCGTGCACGCGCAGGCTGACCAGCAGGTCGTGGAAGCCGGCGTCCTTCGACAGCACCGCCCCGCCGTCGCCGTAGCAGCCCAACGGCTTGGCCGGGAAGAAGCTGGTGGTGGTCACGTCCGCCCAGTGGATCGGGTGGCGACCATGCAGCGTGCAACCGAAGCCCTGGGCCGAGTCGGCGATCAGCTTCAGGCCGTGCTTCTTCGCCACCGCCGAGATGGCCGGATAGTCGGCCGGCTGGCCGAACAGGTCGACGGCGATCACCGCCTTGGGCGTGAGCTTGCCCTCGGCCTTCACCGCCGCGATGGCCGCGTCCAGCTTGGCGGGATCGAGATTGAAGGTGTCGGGCAGCACGTCGACGAACACCGGCGAGGCGCCGACCAGCGGCATCACCTCGGCCGTGGCCGCGAAGGTGAAGGAGGGGCAGAAGACCGCATCGCCCGGCCCGACGCCCCAGGCCATCAGCGGCAGCTGCAGCGCCTCGGTGCCCGAGCCGCAGGAGAGCACGAACGGCGCCTCGCCGAATTCGCCGAGCGCCTTCTCGAACTGCGCGATCTCGGGGCCCATGATGTAGGCCCCCGAGCGCACCACCTTCAGGATCGCGTCTTCCAGCGGCTGGCCGAGACGGGCCCGCTGGGCCTGCAGGTCGATGAAGGGAATGGGCATGGGCGTCGCATCCGGCTCGAAAACGGCGCGCTAAATGGCACGCGTCGCCCAGTGACGCCAAACACGCTTGTTTTCGCAAGGTTTCGGGACGCGCGCCACATCCGCTCATCCCGGCGAATGCCGGGACCCAGATCATATGGCTCGGCGCGTGGACCGCAGGCCGATCATTTCACCACCAAGACCACGAAGGACACGAAGGATCGGCGTGGTCTCTTCGTGCGCCTGGTGCGCTTCGTGGTTCCAATTGCGGATGTGCTGAGGTCTCCCATCTGGATCCCGGCATTCGCCGGGACGAGCGGCGTGGAGGCTCAGAACTCCTCCCACGCTCCACCGCCACCCGCCGCGGCGCGGCCACCGCCGAAGGCCGCGGCGACGCGGGCGCGCTCGGCGGCCACCGGATTGCGGGCCGGCGCGTGACGGCCCGGCTGGGCGAGTTGCGCCCCCCGTGCGCCATCCCCCACCTTGAACCGCCCGACCAGCCCGGCCAGCTCCACCGACTCGGTGCGCAGGTTCGCCGCCGCCGCCGTGGCTTCCTCGACCATGGCGGCGTTCTGCTGGGTCACCTGGTCCATCTGGTTGACCGCGCTGTTGACCTGGTTGAGGCCCGTCGCCTGCTCCTGCGACGACAGCGCGATCTCGGAGATCAGCCCGTCGATCTCGGCCACCTTCTCGACGATGCCGGTCAGGGCCTGGCCCGCATTGCCGACCAGCGACACGCCGCGCTCCACCTGGGTCGAGGAGGTGGAAATCAGCGTCTTGATCTCCTTGGCGGCATCCGCCGACCGCTGCGCCAGGGCCCGGACTTCGGAGGCCACGACCGCGAAGCCCTTGCCGGCGTCGCCGGCGCGCGCCGCCTCGACACCCGCGTTCAGGGCCAGCAGGTTGGTCTGGAAGGCGATCTCGTCGATCACCCCGATGATCGAGGAGATCTGGCCCGAGCTCTGTTCGATCTCGCCCATCGCCTCGACCGCCTCGCGTACCACTTGGCCCGAGCGTTCGGCGTCAGATCGCGCGCCCGAGGCGGCGGTCGAGGCCTGCTTGGCGCCTTCGGCGCTGCGCTTCACCGTGGCGGTGATCTCGTCGAGCGCCGCGGCCGTCTCCTCCAGGCTCGCCGCCTGTTGCTCCGTCCGCTTGGACAGGTCGTCCGACGCCCCGGCGATCTCCTCGGCCCCGCCGCGCATGGCCTGGGACGAGGCGGCGATCGAGCCCATCACGTCGCGGACCGCGACGATGGCGTTGTTGAAGTCGTCCTTCAGCTGCCGGTAGCCGCCGGGGAAGTCCGCCGTGATGGCGGCCGTCAGGTCGCCGTCGGCCATCCGGCTCAGGCTGTCGGCCAGGGCGGAGATCACCCCGCTCTGCTCCTCCGCCGCCCGACGGCGCTCGGCCTCGGCCGCGGCGCGCTCATGCTCCACCGCGGTCACGTCGGTGGCGAACTTGATCACCTTGTAGGGCCGGCCCTGGGTGTCGAGCACGGGATTGTAGGAGGCCTGGATCCAGATCTCGCGGCCGCCCTTGCCGAACCGGCGGAACTTGGCGGCGACGAACTCGCCCCGGTTCAGGGTGGTCCAGAAGTCGCGATAGGCCTGGCCCGCCGCCTCGGCGGGATCGACGAACATCGAGTGGTGGCGGCCCTCGACCTCCGAGGCGGCATAGCCCAGGGCGCCCAGGAAATTGGCGTTGGCCTTCAGGATCGTGCCATCGAGCTTGAACTCGATCACCGCCTGGGACCGGTCCATGGCCGCGATCTGGGCCTCCAGCTCGCGTACCTGCCGAGCCGCGGCCTCGTCCCGCTTTCGATTGAAGATCATGCCGCTCATCCCCCGGGTCTGACGTTCGCCGACCAGCGATCACCGAACGTGGTCGAAAAGGCGGGGGCGTGGTCAATAACGTGTTAACAGTCTCAAATGGCGCGGCTCAATTTGGGTATAGCCGATTTGGCTTCCGAACCGTCCCAGCCTAGCTTGTGTAATAACGCGTTAGGCGAAGGGCGAGGCCCTTAGATACACCAGCGCGCGAATGTCATTGCGTTGCAAATATTGCGCGGTACCCGCGTTTAATTTTACGCGCGTTGTTCTATTCCAGGATGCATTCAGCCTTCTGGCAACCTCAATGGGATCGTGGGGGAATGGCCGAGCGGCTGATCGTGCGCCTGGCGATCGACTATTTGGTGCGTTGGGCGCGCCGGATGGCCGACCACCATGAGGGCGATCTACTGCAGGCCCTGGTCTACGCGACCGCGTTCCAGACCGCGACCGACCATCTCGACGGGACCGCGGCGCCGGGCCGGTCCGACGCGATCAGCATCTATGCCCTGGCCCTGGCGCTCGGCCAGTCGCGCGAGACGGTGCGGCGCAAGGTCAAGCGCCTCGCCGCCACCGGCTGGCTGGAGGAGACGCCGGGCGGGGTGCGCGCCTCGGCGGCCGAGCTCGAGACGGCGCGCGGCCGCCGCCTGGCCGCGGACATCGCCCAGCTCACCCGTGAACTGCTGGGCGGCCTGGCGGGGCTCGGCATGCCCGTCAGCGGGGCCGCCGCGCCCGGCGCGCCGCGCGACGCCCGCGCCCGGCTGGTCCGCGCCAGCAACGCCTGCGCCCTGCGCCTCATCGAGCTGATGGCCCGCAACACCGAGGGTGAGGTGATCCGCCCGGTGCTGTTCGCCGCCATCACGGTCGCCAACACCCGCCACCTGCCGCAAGAGCCCGACAGCCCGTTCGCGCGCTTCATCGAGCCCCTGCCGGACTCGGAACGGCGGCCGGTCACCGCGCTGGCCCTGTCACGGGAAATGGGCCTGCCGCGCGAGACCACCCGCCGCTACCTCGCCAAGATCGAGAGCCGGGGCGGTTGCCGCCGGGTGGCGGGCGGCTACATCACCAACGAGGCCTATTTCTTCACGCCCCAGGCCCAGGCCATGTCAGCCCAGATCCAGGCCAACGCCCGCCGGCTCGCCGCGACCTTGCCGATCTCCGTCCTGGCCCTGGCGGAGATGTGAGCCTCAGCCCACCGCCGCGCGGACCAGGTCCAGGAACCAGTCCGCGCCCGGATCGGCGCCCTCGCGGCGCAGGGCCTGGATCTCGAACGACCACATCTCGAACGGCGCCTTCAGGATCTGCAGGCCCAGCCGGTCGGCGTGGCGCATGGCCAGCCGCTCGGAACAGGTGGCGATGGCGTCGGTGACCGCCACCAGGCTGAGCGCGGTCAGCCAGCCGGGCACCGCGGCGATCACCACGGTCGGCATGGCGCCGCCCGCGGCCTCCATCCCGGTCTCGCTGGGCGCGTGGGCGAAGATGTGCCCGTTGGCGAAATAGGTGTCGTGGTCGATCTCGCCGCGCAGGGTGGGATGGTCCCGCCGCGCCACCACGCAATAGCGATCGCGGAACAGCAGCTCGGACCTGATCCCGTCCGGCAGGGCGCCGAACCGGCCGATCGCCAGGTCGACCTCGCCGCGCCGCAGGGCGTCCAGCGCCTGGGCCTGCGACGGGTGGCTGGCGATGAACGAGACCGCCGGGGCCTCGCGGCGCATGGTCTCGATCACCCGTCCGCCGATCAGGTCGGTGACGAACTCGGCCGAGGCGATGTTGAACCGCCGCCCGCTGCGGGCCGGGTCGAACCCTTCCTGCGGCGACAGGGTCTGGCCGGCCATCTCGATCAGGGCCTCGATCCGCGGGCCGAGCTCCAGCGCCCTGCGCGTCGGCTCCAGCCCGTGCGGCCGGCGGATGAACAGCGGGTCCTCGAACAGGTCGCGCAGGCGGGCCAGGGCGTGGCTCACCGCCGAGGGCGTCAGGCCCAGCCGCCGCGCCACCTCGCTGGCGCGCCGCCGGCGCAGCAGTTCGCGGAACACCAGCAGCAGGCCGCCATCGAGTCGCCTGACTTGATTAAAATCGAAATCACTCATGCAGCGATTTCAGTAACTCATAATTCTGAGACGGCCTAGGTCTTCCGGGCGCCCACCGGAAACCCCCCATGACCGCCTACAATATCGCCCGCCTTTCCGCCGTCCTCGCCCTGGCCCCGCTGGCCGCCCGCGCCGACCCGCTCCTGTCCGGCGTGCTCGCGCCCCAGGTCATGATCACCAGCGACTACCGCTTTGACGGGGTCTCGGAATCCGCCGAGCATCCGGCGATCCAGGGGTCGCTCTACTGGTGGCGGCCGGACAGGACCTATGCCGGGATCTTCGTCACCCAGGTCGACTTCCGCGATCCGGGCAAGACCTCCTACGAGGTCGACTACTATGTCGGTCACCACTTCAACCTGAAGGGAACCGAGCTCACGCCGGAGGCCATGTACACGGCCTTTCCCGACAATCGCACCTGGGGCCCGACCTACGACTTCTGGCAGCTCAAGCTGAAAGCCCGCCGCAAGGCCGGAAAGCTGGCCTATCAGGGCGAGGTCTCCTGGGTGCCCGAGGCCTCCTATCACGCCGGGACCAACTGGCGCCTGGCGGGCCTCGCCGAATACCAGCTCACCCCCAGGGTCACCCTCGCCGCCAAGCTGGGCGAGGTCTGGACCCACCGCGGCTCCGACCGCCTGTTCTACGAGGTCGGCGGCAAGGTCAGCGGCAAGACCGCCGCCTTCGAGCTGAAGTACATGGGCACGGACCTGAAGCCCGCCCAGTGCGGCTACCTGCGCAACGACTGGTGTTCGCCGGCCGTGGTCGGGACGCTCACCTTCAACCTGCCCTACATCACCCTCAGGCGCGGCTCATGATCGCCGGCCCGCCAAGGGCCGGGTCGCTCAGCCCGTCGCGGCCGGTCTCCAGCCGTCCGGCCAGCCTGCGCCGAAAGCCGGGCCGGCCCTCCTCGGTGATGGTCAGGTCGTACCAGCCCGCGGTCGCCTTCAGCGGCCAGGCTTTCGAGGCGGTGTCGCCCACCGCCAGCTCGGCCTTCCACGGCGCCAGCTTGTAGGCCTCCGACACCACGGCCAGCTTCCGCGCCCCGCCGGCCGGATTGCGCAGGGTGAGCGTCAGGGTCTGGGCCTTGCGGTCGAACCCCGCCAGCACCTCGACCATCTCGGCCCCGTCGCCGACGAAACGCCGGTGGAAGCCGTTGGGCCCCAGGATCCACAGGTCGTGCGGCCCGGCCGTCCAGCGGTCGTCCAGGCTCTTGCCGGCCTCGACCGTGTAGCGCCGCGGCGGCGCGTCCAGCTTCGCGTGGTCGTAGACGTGGAATACCGCCCCGGCCGCGCCGGTGTTGCGGAAGGTGAGCTTCAGCCCGTCCGCCTTCGCCGTCGCGATCACGTCCAGCGCATAGGGCAGGGCGCGCGAGGGCCGCGTGCCGAAGGCCTGGGTCGGCGCGGTCGGGGTCGCCGGCGTCGGCGGCTTGGTCCGGCCGGGCAGGGCCGCGGCCCGGGCCGCGGTCTCGGCCGTCTTCGGCAGGGCCTGGGCGAAGGGCTTGGCGTTCGGGGTCTTGAAGTCGAAGCAGCTCGTCAGGTCGCCCGAGACCGCCCGCCGCCAGGGCGTGATGTTCGGTTCGGCCACCCCGAACCGCGCCTCGAGGAAGCGGACCACCGAGGTGTGATCGAAGGCCTGGGAGTTCACCCAGCCGCCCCGGCTCCAGGGCGAGACCACGAACATCGGCACCCGCGGCCCGAAGCCGTAGGGCCGGCCGAACAGCTCGGGCCGCTCGGCCGCCTTGTCGAAGGCGTTGGAGGCCAGGTGGTATTCGCCGGCGGTGTCCACGGTCGAGCCGCCCAGCATCGCGCCGGATGCGTCCTTCGACGGCGGGGACGGCGGCGGCAGGTGGTCGAAGAAGCCGTCGTTCTCGTCATAGTTCACGAACAGCACGGTCTTGGCCCAGACGGACGGATCGGCGGTCAGGGCCTCGATCACCCGGGCGGTGAAGTCCGCGCCCTGGGCCGGGCTCGACGGGCCGGGATGCTCGGAATCCAACTGGCCCGCCACGACGTAGGAGACCGCCGGCAGCTTGCCCGCCAGCACGTCGGCCTTCAGGGCGTCGAGCTTGTAGGTCGACAGGCCCTCGGCGGCGAGGCGCGGATCCGAGCCCTCGGCCTTGAAATAGGAGTCTCGGAACGTCTTGAACCCGGCGGTCGGGTTGTCGGTGAAATTGTCCGCCATGTCCTGGTAGATGCGCCAGGAGATCCCCGCCGCCTGCAGCCGCTCCACATAGGTGGTCCAGCGATAGGGGTCGGTCGCGCCCCCGACCTGCGGGAAGCGGTCGTGCGAATTGGTGATCGCCGGGCCGCCCTCTTTCCCGTCGCCGTCATTGGTCCCGGTCCAGATGAACAGCCGGTTCGGGTTGGTCCCGCTCTGGATCGAGCAGTGATAGGCGTCGCAGAGGGTGAAGGCGTTGGCCAGCGCGAACTGGAACGGGATGTCCTGCGCCTGGTAGTGGCCCATGGCGTGCTCGCCCTTGGCGACGGGCCAGGTGTCGATGCGGCCCTCGTTCCAGGCCGCCTGGGCGTCGGGCCACAGGTGCGGCGTGCCCTCCACCCGCATGTGGGCGAAGGTCTGCTGGGTGTTCAGGTGGAAGGGCGCGATCACCGGCGGGCGGCCCTCGCCGGGGCCGTTGCCCTGGATCCAGACCGTGCGGTCCTTGGCGGCCGGATGGTCGGCCACGGGGATCGGGAACCTGTCGCCGAAGCCGCGCACCCCGGCCATGGAGCCGAAATAGTGGTCGAAGCCCCGGTTCTCCTGGGTCAGGATCACCACGTGGGCCACGTCCTTGATGGTGCCCGTGCGCACCGCCGCGTCGATGCCCGCCGCTTTGGCCAGGACCGGGGGCAGGCTCGCCGCCCCCGCCGCCGCCATCAGAAAACCGCGCCGATCCATACGCGTCACGCCTCACCTCACCGAATTGGCGCGCACCCCTAGCCGGGGAAGGTCGCAGATAGATGACGGCGCGCGATGCGCCGCCGCCTTATTCAACTAGACGCTGGTGCCGCCGACCGTCAGGCCGGTGATCTTCAGCGAGGGCTGGCCCACACCCACCGGCACGCTCTGGCCCGACTTGCCGCAGACGCCGACGCCCGGATCGAAATCGAAGTCGTCGCCGATCATGGTCACGCGGGTGAGCGCCGAGGGGCCGTCGCCGATCAGGGTCGCGCCCTTCACCGGGGTGGTGATCCTGCCGTCCTCGATCAGATAGGCCTCGGTGCACTGGAACACGAACTTGCCGTTGGTGATGTCCACCTGGCCGCCGCCGAAATTGGCGCAGTAGAGGCCGCGCTTGGTCGCCTCGATCATCTCCGCCCGCGGCGTCGAGCCGTTGTCCATGGCGGTGTTGGTCATCCGCGGCATCGGCATGTGGGCGTAGGACTGCCGCCGGCCGTTGCCGCCGGCCCGCATGCCCATCAGGCGGGCGCTCATCCGGTCGTGCATGTAGCCGACCAGGATGCCGTCCTCGATCAGCACGGTGCGTTCGGTGGGCGTGCCCTCGTCGTCGACGCTCAGCGAGCCGCGGCGGCCCGCCAGGGAGCCGTCGTCGAACACGGTGACGCCCGGCGCGGCCACCCGCTCGCCGATCCGCCCGGCGAAGGCCGAGGTGCCCTTGCGGTTGAAGTCACCTTCCAGCCCATGGCCGACCGCCTCGTGCAGCAGCACGCCGTTCCAGCCCGGGCCCAGCACCACGTCCATCTCGCCGGCCGGGCAGGGGACGGCCTCCAGATTGACCAGGGCCTGGCGCAGCGCCTCCTCGGCCTGGGCCTGCCACTTCTCGGCGCTGATCCAGGCCTCGAAGCCGGCGCGGCCGCCGGCGCCGGTGAAGCCGTTCTCGCGCCGGCCGTCCTTCTCCACCGTGATCTGCACATTGATGCGCGACAGGGGCCGCACGTCGCGGATCAGCCGGCCGTCGGCGCGCAGGATCTCCACCGTGCGCCGCTCGCCGCTGAGCGAGGCCATCACCTGCACGACCCGCGGGTCGAGCTTGCGGCACCAGGCGTCGATCTCCTGCAGGAGTTCCACCTTGTCGGAAAAGGCCGGCGAGGCGGTGGGGTCGTCCTCGCCATAGAGCTTGGTGTTGGTGTGGCGCGGACCCTCGGCCGAGACCCCGGCATAGCCGCGCTTGGCGAGCGCGGAGGAAGCCGCCGCCCGCTTGATCGCGGCCTCGGAGACCTCGCTGGAATGGGAATAGCCGGCGGTCTCGCCGGCCACGACCCGCAGGCCGAAGCCTTCCGACGAATCGTAGGCCGCCGATTTCAGCCGGCCGTCGTCGTAGAGGAACGATTCGCTTTCGGAGCGTTCGACGAACAGTTCGCCGTCGTCGGCGCCTGCGAGCGCCTCGCCCAGGATCTCGCGGGCCCGTTCGGGCGAAACGCCGGCGGCGTCGAGGATCGAGGGGGCGGGAGCGATGGCGTTCATTATAAGAAACCTGCGGACAACGAGCCCTCAGAGATAGGGACTTCGGCGACCGACGTCACCCCAAACCGCCCGCGCGGGCGGCCGCGCGAGGCTTCGTGCGTCAGATAGCCCCAAGCCAAGGTGCGCGCGGGGGCGCAACCGCCTTGGCAAGCGGTTTTGGAGCGCGTATGCAG
>CAMFHW010000086.1 GCA_945952175.1 uncultured Phenylobacterium sp.
CTTCGCGTCCTTGCACGGGGCCGCCGAGGCGGCGGTCGCGAAAGCCAACACGATGAAGGCGGTGCTCAAGGTCTTGATCATCTAAGGACTCCCCTGTTCCAGGCCATCAGCCTCGACGGGATTTAAGGCCGGATATTGACGGTTCTTCAAGCCCGGGACGCCGCGCGCGGAACCGGAGGCGAAGCCTGAGTGTTCCGCGCATGACATGACCCGGCTGCGCATCCGCCACGAGACCCGCTACGCCTATGAGCGGCCGGTGGCGTTCGGCGCGCACCGGCTGCTGGTGCGCCCGCGCGACAGCCACGCCACGCGGATCCTCGACACGACGCTGGGGTTCAGCCCGGCGGGCGAGACCCGCTGGGTCTATGACGCGCTCGGCAACTGCGTATGCCTGCTGCGGCCGCGGGGCGTGGCCGACGAACTGCGGATCGTCAGCGAGCTCCTGATCGAGCAGTTCCCGGCGCCGCTGGCGCCGCCGGCCATCGACGATCCGCACACCGCCATGCCGATCGTCTACGACCGCTGCGACCGGGCGGTGCTGGCGCCGTTCATCGCGCCGGCGACCGACGACCCGGACAGCGAGGTGCTGAAGTGGATCCGCCGCCACACCGACACGCCGGACGAGCCGGCGCTGGACTTCCTGCTGCGGCTCAACACCGCGATCCATGACGGCTTCGCCTATACCGAGCGGTGGGAGGAAGGCGCCCAGTCGCCGGCCTTCACCGTCGTGCACGGGGCGGGCGCCTGCCGCGACCTGGCCTGGCTGATGGTCGAGGTGCTCCGGCGGATGGGCTATGCGGCGCGGTTCGTCACCGGCTACCTCTATTCGCCTTCGCGCTCCGGCCTGCGCGGGGCGGGCGCCACCCACGCCTGGTGCGAGGTGTTCCTGCCCGACCTGGGCTGGACCGAGTTCGACCCCACCAATGGCCTGGCGGAATCTTCCGACCTCATCCCGGTGGCCGTGAGCCGCACACCGGAGGAGGCCTCGCCGGTCAGCGGCATGATCCTGGGCGATCCGGGCCGCGCGGAGCTGTCGATTCACGTGGATGTGCGTTTGGCCGACACCATCGCGGAGGCCGCATGAGCCAGGATGAGAAACGGGAGGACAAGCCCATGACCCGAGGCTTCGACCAGCAGGACCGTTCCGCGAACTTCAGCTTCCCGAAGTCGGCTGCCGCGCCGCAGCACGGCCAGAAGCCCGACAAGGCGGCGGCCAAGGGCCGCGAGCCGCGTTCGTTCCAGCCGCGGCCCGGCCACTGAGACCAAATCACCCGCCCCGCGCCTTGGGGGTTTCCCGCGCCCCGGACTCTGCTAGACCGGTCCCATAGATTTGATCGTTGCACATAGGGAGAGCCCGCGCGGCTTTTCATTCCTGCCGGCGCGGGCGGGACGCAGTTGGACAAAGACATCCGTTCGGAAGATTTAGCGGCCCCGGAGGCCGCGCCCGTGGAAGAGACCCTGGCGGAGAAGGAAGCCGCCTACGAGCGGTTCGTCTGGGACAATCTGAAGCGCAATTATATCGGCAACTACCTGCACGGCATGCTGGGCATGACCGGCTTCCGGCTGGTCAATGCGCCGACCTTCCTGCCGGCCTATCTGCACCTGATCTCGGGCTCGAATTCCATCGTCGGCCTGGCGTTGGGCCTGCAGCAGCTGGGCAGCGTGATCTCGCCGGTGTTCGGCGCCACCCAGATCGAGCACCGCACCAAGGTGATGCCCGCCGCCATCTGGATGGGCGGCCTGGCCCGCGTCCAGATCGTCGGCATGGCCCTGGCCGGCTGGTTCCTGCACGGCCAGCCGCTGATCGTCGCCATGATGGTGCTGATGTTCCTGTTCGGCCTGTTCATGGGCACGCAGCGGGTGGTGTTCGGCTTCCTGATGGGCAAGGTGATCCCGCTCAGTCGGCGCGGCCGGCTGCAGGCCTGGCGCAACGCCACCGGCTCGCTGATCGCCGCGGCGCTCGCCTATGCGGCGGGCAAGTACATCATCAAGGCCAACCTGTTCGGGAACGGCTACTCGACCACCTTCATGCTGGCCGCGATCCTGACCAGCTGCGGGCTGTGGGCGCTGCAGATCCTGCTGAAGGAGCCTGAACCGCCAAGCCTGCCGGCGCGGTCACGGTTCAGCGACCGGCTGAAGGACTTCCCGCGGCTGATCCTCGGCGACCGCGGCTACACCTGGTTCCTGGTGATGCAGATGCTGGGGACGGCGGGCCGCGCGGCGACGCCGTTCTACGCGATCTATGTCACCCACCTGATGAAGACGAGCGGCGCGGTGCACGGCCTGGCCGATACCGGGACCTTCCTCGGCGCCCTTGGCCTGGCCTTTATCGGCGCCGACGCGATCTCGAACCTGGTCTGGGGCTATCTGGGCGACAAGACCGGCTTCAAGTTGGTGCTGGTGCTGTCGATGGCCATGTCGGTCGCCTCGACCCTGCTGCTGATGACCGTGCACGCGCCGTGGGCCTATTTCCTGGCCTTCTTCGGCCTGGGCGCCTCGCAGTCCGGCTACATGATGGCGGCCCAGACCATGATCCTGGAGTTCGGCAGCCGCGAGGAGATGCCGATGCGCATCGCCATCTCCTCCATGGCCGAGGGGATCATGGCCTCGCTGGGCCCGCTGGCCGCG
The DNA here is from genome assembly GCA_945952175.1 of uncultured Phenylobacterium sp. Classification (GTDB taxonomy): domain Bacteria; phylum Pseudomonadota; class Alphaproteobacteria; order Caulobacterales; family Caulobacteraceae; genus Phenylobacterium. The sequence goes on from CAMFHW010000086.1 coordinate 2,629, forward strand.
GGGGTGGTGGCCGACCAGCTCGGCTACCCGGCGGTGTTCAGCGCCTCGATCGGCTTCCTGGCCGTGGGGCTCCTGGTGTTGACCCTGCTGGTGCGCGAGCCGCGAACCGCGAGGCTGGCCGCCGCCTAGGCGGCGAGCTGGCCCTCGGCGGCCTTGGCGATGCGGGCCTTGGCCATCTCGCCCGCGACCTCGTGGGTCGGGCGGCGGTCGGCTATGGAGCGATCGAGCACCTCGCCCAGGGTCTCCATCAGGCGGTCGAGCTTGGTCGCGACCCAGGCCGGGTCGAAGGCCGTCCCGGCCTCGAGCGCGCGGATCTCGCCGGCCACATTGATGATGCCGCCGCCGTTGATGACGTAGTCCGGGGCGTACAGCAGGCCGCGGTCGAACAGGGTGCGGCCGATCTCGGGGCTGGCGAGCTGGTTGTTGGCGCCGCCAGCGATGATGCGCGCGCCCAGGCGCTGCAGGGTCTCGCCATTGATCGCCCCGCCCAGGGCGCAGGGGGCGAAGACGTCGGCGGGCACGTCGAAGATGTCGGCCGGCGAGACCACGGTCGCGCCGGTCTTGGCGGCGATGGCCTTCAGGGCCTCGGCGTTGACGTCGGTGACGTAGAGGCGGGCGCCGGCCTTGGCCAGCTTCTCGGCCAGCAGGGCGCCGACATGGCCCACGCCCTGGATCGCCACGACCACGCCGTCGAGCTCACGCCTCATGGCGCGGCGGACGCAGAGCTGGACGCCGCGGAACACGCCCTCGGCGGTGACGGGGCTGGGGTCGCCAGAGGCGGCGGGATGGCCGTCGAGGCCGGCGACGAAGCGCGTGGCGCGGCGGGTGTGGGCGAGGTCGCCCGGCGAGACGCCGACGTCCTCCGCCGTCCAGTAGCGGCCGCCGAGCGCGTCGACCGCGCGGCCGAAAGCCTCGAACAGGGCCGGCGTCTTCTGGGTGCGGCTGTCGCCGATGATCACCGCCTTGCCGCCGCCCAACGGGATATCGGCCATGGCGTTCTTGTAGGACATGGCCCGCGAAAGGCGCAGCGCGTCCTCCAAAGCCAGGTCGGCCGAGGCGTAGGGCCACATGCGGCAGCCGCCGGCGGCCGGGCCGCGGGCGGTGGAGTGGACCGCGATGATCGTCTTGAGGCCGCTTTTTTCGTCGAAGAACGAATGTACGGCTTCGTGGCCCTCGAAAGCGGAGGAATCGAACAAGGTCATGCCAGGATCATCGCCAGAGTTGGGAACAGACGTGCGGGGAGGATGTACGCCCGGGTCATAGCGATCACAAGCCCGCGGTTCGCCGATCGTTGGAAGGGGTCGGCGCGCCGGGGATCGGGGGCGCGGCCGACGGCAGCGGCGCGTTGGGATCTCTCACGTAGGACAGGATGTCGGCCCAGACCACCGGCCCCTGATGGTCGCGGGTCATCAGGTGCCAGCCTTTGGCGTAGAAGGCGGAGCGGTCGCCTGGCTTCAACTTCTTCGCCGCGCTGAACGCCGCCTTCTTGGGGATGATCTGGTCGTGCGCGCCATAGAAGTAGATGGCGGGCGGCTTGACCTGTCCGACCTCTTCCCATGCGCGCTGCATCATCTGCACCAGGCCGTAGATGGTGTCCGATCTTGCGCCCCAGACCATCAACGGATCCTTGCCCATGGCGATCAGCTCGTCGCGATTGTCGGTGGGCGAGACCTTGGAGACCAGCCAATCGGGCGGGGTATAGACCTTGGGGCCTGTGAAGCGGGCGGCGAACCAGAGCAGGGTCTTGTTCGGCAGGGGCTGGGTCGACCAGCCCCAGACGGCGGGCGACAGCAGCACCACGCGGTCGGCGGCGGGCGGGCGATCCGAGGCGAAGGCCTCGATCGTCACCGCCCCGCCCATGCTCTCTCCGGCGACGGCGATGATGGCGTGCGGATATTTCGCCCGGGCGAGCGCGGTGATGGTGCGCAGGTCCTCCACCATCAGGGCGTCGCCGCCCCAGACCCCGCGCTGGGGCGAACGGCCGAAACCGCGCTGGTCGTAGGCGATGGTGGTCACGCCCTGCCCGGCCCACCAGGGTGCGGCCAGGTGGAAGGCGTTGGAATAGTCGTTCATGCCGTGGACGCCGACGATCACCGCCCAGGGCTCGCCCGGCGTTGTCGCCTCCCAGGTGGTCAGCCCCAGCCGCGCGCCGTCGAAGCTGACGAAGGCGTCGCGCTCCAGGCGCGGGCCCTGGAAGCCAAGCTCGGGCTTTCCGGTCTGCTGCACCACCAACGGGGTGCAGGCGGTGAGCAGCAAGGCGGCGAGGACGACGAAGAGGCGCTTCACGAGTTCAGAATCTCCCGGACCCTTTGGCGAAGATAGGGCGTGACCTCCTCTTCGAACCAGGGATTGCGCTTCAACCAGCCGGTGTTGCGCCAGGACGGGTGCGGCAGGGGCAGGAAGGCCGGGAGATGATCGCGCCAGGCCCGCACGGTCTCGGTCATGTTGGCCTGCGCCCGGTCGCCCAGCGCCCAGGCCTGGGCGTAGCCGCCGACCAGCAGGGTCAGCTCCATGCGCGGCAGGGCGGAAAGCAGCCGGGGCCGCCAGAGCTCAGCGCACCGTGGCGGCGGCGGATAGTCGCCGCCCTTGGGCGCCGTGCCCGGATAGCAGAAGGCCATGGCCGCCACTCCGATCTCGGGCCGGCCATAGAAGGTCTCGGAATCGACGCCCATCCACTGGCGCAGCCGATCGCCGGACGGATCGGTGAATGGCAGGCCGCTCTCATGCACGCGGCGCCCCGGCGCCTGGCCGCAGATCAGCAGGCGCGTCTTCGGCGAGACCATCACCACCGGCCGCGGCTCATGCGGCAGCTCGCCTGCGCAGGCCCGGCAGGCGGCGATCTCGGCGAGGACGGTGGGCAGGGCGGTCACGCGGTGAACATAGGGCTCGGCGCGCGCGGCGCCAGCGGGCCGAGTTCACGACGAACGAGGGCTCCCGCGTCAGGGCGCGAACCGCTTCCAGGATCCCTCCGAGACCACCTCCACCTCGCCGTCCACGACCCAAGCACGCGCCTCGGCGCAGCTCGTCCGGAGCCGGCAATCTGATTGTAAATTGAGATCAGTTTGATTGCCAACTGGCGTCAGCGGGCCTTCACGAGGCCGCGGAAGATGGTCTCGCCGAGGTGGTTCGACAGCGGCTCCTGGCGCAACCGGGGCCCCAAGGCTCGGGTCGTCGCGCCGCTTCGTTGACTATTCCATATTTCTCGAAATATCGTATTGTCTATCACAGCGATCCCAGGAGACTCGCGATGAAGCGTCTGCACCTGCACGTGAGCGTGCCCGATCTGGCCCAGTCCATTCGGTTCTACGAGACCTTGTTCGGCGCGCCGGCGAGCGTCGTGAAGGACGACTACGCCAAGTGGATGCTGGACGATCCGCGGGTGAATTTCGCGATCTCGACCCACCGGGCGGCCGGACTGGACCATGTCGGCATCCAGGTGGAGAGCGCCGAGGAGCTTTCCGAACTGTCCGGACGACTGAAGGCGGCGGGCGCGCAGACCTTCGACGAGGCCGGCGCCACCTGCTGCTACGCCAAGTCGGACAAGAGCTGGGTGAGCGACCCGGCCGGCCTGCGCTGGGAGACCTTCCACACCCTTGGTGAGGCGACCACCTACGGCGAGGATCACGCGATGGCCGCGCTGGAAGCGTCCCAGGCCGGTTCGGCCTGTTGCGGCGCGCCCGCGCCCAAGGCCTCGGCCTGCTGCTGAACAATGGAGAAGGTCATCGCGATCGGCGCCCTCGGCGCCCTGGCCCATGAAGGACGGCTTGACGTGTTCCGGCTGCTGGTGCGCGCCGGGCCGGAAGGCATGGCGGCCGGCGAGATCGCCCGCTCCACGGGCGCGGTGCTGAGCACCCTGTCGGCGAACCTGGCCGTGTTGACGCGGGCGGGCCTGATCGGGTCACGCCGAGACGGTCGCTCGATCATCTACACGGCCGACTACGACCAGATGCGGGACCTGTTGGGCTTCCTGATGGAGGACTGCTGCGGCGGCAAGCCCGAGATCTGCGCGCCGTTGGCGGAACTCGCGAGCCGCCCCTGCACGGCCGAGGGAAGGACCTGCTGATGAGCGCGCCCTTGAACATCCTCTTCCTGTGCACCGGCAATTCGGCGCGTTCGATCCTGGCGGAGGCCTTGATGAACCGCCTAGGCGAAGGTCGCTTTCGGGCCTTCTCGGCAGGCTCCATGCCGAAGGGCGAGGTGAATCCGCATGCCTTGCCGTTGACTCGCGCGCTCGGCTTCGATGACAGCGCCTTCCGTTCCAAGCCCTGGGACGAGTTCGCCACGCCCGGCGCGCCCAAGCTCGATTTCGTGATCACGGTCTGCGACAACGCCGCGGGCGAGGTCTGTCCCGTTTGGCCGGGCCAACCGATCACGGCGCATTGGGGCATTCCCGATCCGGCCGCGGCGACCGGGACCGAGGCGGAGATCGCGGTCGCCTTCCGGGACGCGGCGCGGCTGCTGAGGAACCGCATCGAGTTGCTGCTGGCGCTGCCCGTGGCGAAACTCGACCACCTGTCCCTGCAAGCCAGGGTCCGGGAGATCGGCAAAAGCGCCGACAACCAGCCGGCATGAGCGAAGCCGGCGCGCAGGACGGCCTCGAGCCACCTCTCGAAGCGTTCGATGTCAGTCGCCGCCTGTCTGCGGAGGCGCTCGGGACGGCCTTGCTGCTCGCCGTCGTCGTAGGCTCAGGCGTCATGGGCGAGCGTCTGGCAGGCGGCAACGCGGCCATCGCCCTGCTCGGAAACGCGCTGGCCACGGGCGCGGCCCTGGTCGTCCTGATCCTCGTTTTCGGCCCGATCTCGGGCGCGCATTTCAATCCGGCCGTGACGATGACCTTCGCGCTGCGGCGCGAACTGTCCTGGCGGCTGGCGGCCGCCTATGGCGCCGTCCAGGTGGTGGGCGCGATCCTTGGCGTGTTCACCGCGCACGCCATGTTCGCCGAGCCGATCCTCCAGGTCTCGGCCAAGTTGCGAGACGGGCCCGCCCAGGCGATCTCGGAATTCGTGGCGACCTTCGGCCTGATCCTGACGATCCTTGGCGCGCGGCGTTTCAGGCCCGAGGTCACGCCGATGGCGGTGGGCCTCTACATCACGGCGGCTTACTGGTTCACCGCTTCGACATCCTTCGCCAACCCAGCCGTCACGCTCGCGCGTTCGCTCACCAATACCTTCGCAGGGATCGCGCCCGCCTCTGCGCCGGCCTTCCTGGTGGCGCAGATCCTGGGCGCCCTTGTGGCCGGGCGTGTCGCGACCTGGCTCCTGGCAGCACTCCCGAGGCGGGCCGCCTGAACCTCGGCCGAGGCCTGGCCGGGCGAGCGGCTTAAGCGTGGCGCTTCATGCGTTCGCGTCCAGGGTGGCGAGAAGGTCGTCCAGCGCTTCGAATTGCTCAGGCCAGGCGCCCGTGCTGCCGGAAGCGATCGCGCCGTCTAGCGCGGCCTTCGAGGGGTAGAGGTCGTGCACGACGACCCGCGTCCTGCCGTCCTTTTCCTCGAAGGTCACCGTGGTCACGGCGCCATCCCCTTCTTCCTCGTTGGTCCAGACGAGGCGGGCGGGCGGCGTGACCTCGAGGTACCGGCCGAAGAAGGCCATGGGTTGCTCCGACGCCGGATGGCCGAACACGAAGCGGTACGTTCCCCCCGTGCGGGCGTCGATCTCGCAGGACAAGAAGGTTATTCCGAACGACTTCGGCGTCCACCACCGCATCATCAGCTCGGGTTTCGTCCAGGCCTCGAACACGATGCGCGCCGGCCCGTCGAAAGTTCGCGTCGTAACGAGCTCCCGGTCCGAGGTCCGCTATACCGTCGTGCGGCTATACATCGACATTCGCCTTCCGTTCCAATACCTCGACAACCTCGTCCAGCGCCGCGAAGCGCGCGTCCCACAGCCGGCGACGCCCCTCGATCCAGGCCGCCTCTTCCTCGAGGCGGTGTCGGCCGAGCCTGCAGGTCCGCACGCGCCCGACCTTCTGTGTCGTGACGAACCCCGCCCGCTCCAGGACGCCGACGTGCTTCTTCATGCCCGTGAGGGTCATGTGGAACCTGTCGGCAAGCTCCGTGATCGAAGCGTCGGAACGTTCGAGCTGCTCCAGGACGCCGCGCCGGGTCGCGTCCGAAAGCGCGGCGAACGAGGCGTCGAGGCGGGCTGTCACATACTGCACCATATGGTTCAGTATTAGCGCGCGAGCGGGCGGAACGCAACGGGCGTGAACGGTGGTCGTCCGATCGGGCTCGAAGATCAGACGATGCGCCATGCGCATGACCCAGGGCGAAGGCCCGCGCGCCCGCTCGGCGTCGGCGGTGATAGGGTCGCACCTCGGCCTTCGCCCTGGAGACGCGATGATCAAGTCGATCGACGCCACGCAGCGCACCCTGTTGGCCGGGATCGGCCTGGCGACCCTGCTGATCTGGGCCTTGGTGATCGGCGACCTGGCGCGAGGCGGTCGGCCCGATCCGCCGTCGTTGCGCGCCGCCGCGATCCTGCTCGACGGGCCGTGGCGGTTCCACACCGGCGACGACCCGCGCTGGGCCGACGCGAACACTGACGATCGCGACTGGGAGATCCTCGACCTGACCGCCAAGCCGGGCAGCCACGACGGCGATGTCGGCCTGCCGGACTATGTCAGCGGATGGATGGCGCACGGCCATCCCGGCTACGCCGGCTATGCCTGGTATCGGCGGGTGGTGGACGTGCCGGCCGCGCCGGCGTCCTGGGAGATCCTCGGGCCGACCCTCGTGGAGGACGGCTACGAGATCTATTGGAACGGGCGCCTGCTGGGCGGGTCGGGACGGCTCGGCCCGCATCCGCGCGTGGTGGGCACGCGGCCGATGGCCTTCCAGCTTCCGGCGGACGCGGCAGGTGCGCGGGGCGTCCTGGCCGTCCGCGCCTTCGCCATCCCCCGGGCCAAGCCGGGCGCAGCCGGCGGGGGCCTGCACAGCGCGCCCATCCTGGCGCCCCGTCCCGTCGCCGATGGCCTGCACCGCGCGCACTGGTCGCGGACGATCGCGGGCTATGTGGTCGATGTGGCCGAGCCGCTGGCCATGTTCGCGCTCATCGGCCTGGCGATCTGGCGCCTGCCGCACAGCAGCCACAGGGGCTTCCTGGCCTTCGCCTGTCTCGCGCTGGCGCTGACGGCGGCGCGGCGCCTCAACAATGCGCTCGTCGCCTGGACGGACCTGATCGACCTGCAGACCTATTCGTGGATGGCGAAGTTCATGTGGATGCCGACGGTGGCGGCCTGGGCGATGGCCTGGAACCGCTGGCCCGGCCGTCCCTGGCGAAGCCTCGACGTCCTGGCCATCGCGATCATGCTCGCCCAGATCGTCGGCGTCGCGGCTCAGGCGGCGGGCATGACCAGCTTCAGCCGCTTCGCCTCCATCGCCTTGCTGGTGGCGGTCAGTGCGCGCATCGCCCGCGGCGGGCCGATGCGGGTCCTCGCGCTCGTGAGCCTGGCCCTGATCACCGTCTCGTTCTTCGGGGGCGAGTTGCTCGATCCGATCGGCGTGCCGGGCATCTGGTTCCCGTTCGGCATCGGAGTCTCGCGGACCCAATATCTCTATGCGGTCCTCGCGCCCCTGCTGGCGGTCCTGGTCGTGCAGACCGTGGGCGCCGCCCGCCCGCCGGTGCGCCGCTAGGCGTCGAGGGCGAGACCGCTCAGGCCGATCCACGAGACGAAGCCGGCGGCCAGGGCGGGGTCGCCATCCAGGGCGATCTGGCCGGCGCGGATTTCGTCGGTGAACCGGCTCATACCCATCCAAGCCGAGGTCATGGCCCGCAGGTCGGCTGTGACCAGCAGATCGACCTCTCCGCCAGGGTCGAGCGAGCAGAGATCGACCGGCAGGCCCGGCGCGACGATCAGCCAGAACCGCTGCTCGCCGGGCGCAAGGTCCGGGTAGAGGAACTCGACGACCACGCGGCGCGGCGGCATCGGGTCGGTCCGCAGATTGCGGCGCACGTTCCACATCAAGAGCCGGACATCGAGATTGCCCAGCGAGCAGTTGGTGTCGACCCAGCGCAGGGCCCAGCGGCCCAGCCCCTGGACGATGGGCGCCAGGTCGCGGCCGGCGGGCGTCAGGGCATAGCCGGCGCCCTGCCGTGCGATGACGCCCGCAGCTTCGAGTTCGCGCAGCCGCTTGGCCAGGAGGGCGGTGGACATCCGCGGCACGCCGCGGTGGATCTCGTTGAAGCGGGTCGAGCCCGACAGCATCTCGCCCAGGACCACCAGGGTCCAGCGGGTGGCGAGCAGCTCGGCCGCCATGGCGATGGGGCAGAACTGTCCGTAGACGGAGCCTTCGCCGAAGGGCGCCTGGAGTTGATCGTCCGCGAGCGCGTCTGCGGGCTGGTCCGTCATCGCTTCAGTTCCTGAACTAGCCGGCGCCAGCCACTCTGGCACCCTCTCCTCCTCAAACAAGGAGGTAGCCATGCCACTGGTCGATATTCACGTCATCAAAGGGGTTTTCACGCCCGAGCAGAAGTCGGCGATGATCGCCGGCGTGACCGACGCCATGGTCGCGATCGAAGGTGAGAACCTGCGCGGCGTCACCTGGGTCAAGATCAACGAGATCGAAGGCGGCGACTGGGCG
>CAMFHW010000087.1 GCA_945952175.1 uncultured Phenylobacterium sp.
GGCCGGCGGCGAGAAGCAGCGCCTGGCCATCGCCCGCGCCGTGGTCGCCCGCCCCGACATCCTGATCGCCGACGAGCCCACCGGAAACGTCGACCACGAGATGAGCCTGCGCATCCTGCGGCTGTTCGTGGAGTTGAACCGGCTGGGCACCACCGTGCTCATCGCCACCCACGACCAGGACCTCGTCGCCCGCTCCGGCAAGGGTGTGCTGCACCTGGCCGACGGCCGCCTGACCAGCCTGGCGGGGGACGAGGGATGAGCGATCCCAACACCTGGTCCGAGCGCTGGAAGCCGGCGCCCTTCCTACCCGAGGCCGACAGCCGCGACGGCGCCCTGGTCTTCGTGGTCGCCACCCTCTGCTTCCTGGCCTGCCTGACGGCGCTGACCGTGCTCGCCGCCGACCGCGCCGCCCGCGGCTGGACCGACCAGCTCAAGGCCCAGGCCACGGTCATCGTCCGGCCCAAGGTCGCCGAGACCCCCGACGCCGCCGCCGCCATGGCGGCCGAGGCCGTGGCCGGCGTCCCCGGCGTGGTCGAGGTCCGCGCGCTGGAGAAGGAGAAGGCCGAAGCCCTCATCGCCCCCTGGCTCGGCGACGTCACCGATCTCGACGACCTGCCGGTGCCGCGGCTGGTCGCCGTCGACCTCGACCCGAAGAAGCCCGCCACCGCCCAGGCCCTGCAGGCCGCGCTCAAGGCCCAGGGCATCGACGGCGTGGTCGACGACCATTCGGTCTGGACCAAGGACATCGCGCGCTCCGCCGGCTTCGCCCGCTGGATCGGCCTCGGCGTCTTCGTGCTGATCGCCGCGGCGGCCGGGGCGGTGGTCGCCTTCGCCACCCGCGCCGGCCTGATGGCCCGCCACGAGGTGGTCGAGGTGCTGCACCTTTCCGGCGCCGGCGACACGTTCATCGCCAAGCTGTTCCAGGCCCGCTTCGCCCGCATGGCCGCCCAGGCGGGCTTGTACGGCGCGGCCGCCGCGGCGATCATGGGCGCGGGCTTGCGGCTCGCGGGGGGCGGGGCGGGCCTGACCCCGGCCCTGCCGATCGCCTGGGTCGACCTCTTCGCCGTCCTCCCCTGCCCCGCCGCGGCGGCCCTGGTCGCGGCGATCGCCGCCCGGCTCACCGCCCAGGGCCTCATCCGGGAGATGACGTGAAGACCCTCGCCGCCCTCATCCTGATCGCCGCCATCTGGGCGGTGGGGCTGGCCGCCTTCGCCGACCGGATCGACCGGTCGACCCCGCCGCGCGATCCCGACCCGGCCGGCGGCGTCGTGGTCCTCACCGGCCAGGGCTCCAACGAGCGGATCATCGCCGGCGCCTCCCTGCTGGAGGACGGCAAGGGCCGGCGCATGCTGATCAGCGGCGTCAACCGCGAGGCCAGCCGCGAGGACATCCGCCGCGTCTCCAAGACCGTGCGCCGCCTCTACGACTGCTGCGTCGACCTCGGCTTCACCGCCGCCGACACGGTCGGCAATGCGCGGGAGACCGCCGAATGGGCCCGCTCCATGCGCTACAAGAGCCTGATCATCGTCACCGCCGACTACCACATGCCCCGCGCCATGCTGGAGCTGCGCTCGGCGATGCCGGGCCTGGAGCTGCAGCCCTATCCGGTCGCCACCCCGGTCATGAACGCCCACTACTGGTGGCGCACCAGCCGCACGGCGCGCTTGATGGTCGGCGAATATTCGAAGTATCTGGCCATCCTCGGCCGCGAGATGGTGCGCGGCCTCGGGCCCAAGGACGCCGAGCCTGCGCCGGCCCCCGCGAAAGGCTGACCCCGTGACCCTCCTGAGATCCCTGGTCTTCGTGGCCCTGTTCTATCTGTGGTCGGCGTTCTTCGCGATCTCCATCCTGCCCCTGCTGATCCTGCCGGCCGGCGTGATGTTCGCCGTCCTCGGCGTCTGGAGCGCCGGTATCAAGCTGCTGCTGCGCGCGGTCTGCGGCATCAAGGTCGAGGTCCGCGGCCAGCAGTACATCCCGAAGGGCCCGGCCCTGATCGCGCCCAAGCACCAGTGCATGTTCGACGTCTTCGCCCAGTTCGGCGTGCTGCCCGCCCCCATCTTCGTCATGAAGAAGGAGCTGGTCTGGATCCCGTTCCTCGCCTGGTACGGCGTCAAGATGGGAGCCATTGTCGTCGACCGTGCGGGCCACGCCAAGGCGCTGCGCAAGATGGTCGCCGACGCCAAGCAGCGCTTCTCCGCCAACCGCCAGCTGCTGATCTTCCCGGAAGGCAGCCGCATGCCCCCCGGCGCCCCGCCCGACTACAAGCCGGGCATCGCCGCCCTCTACCGCGAGTTCGACGTGCCGGTGCATCCGGTGGCGACCAACTCCGGCGTCCACTGGCCCAAGCACGGCTTCCTGCGCAAGCCCGGCACGATCGTCTTCGAATACCTCGAGCCGATTCCGCCCGGCCTCAAGCGCGCGGAGTTCATGCGCACCCTGCAGGACCGCATCGAGCCCACCTCGACCAGGCTCCTGGCGCTCTGATCGCCCGCGAGGAGCCTCAAACCTGGACGTCATGGCCGGGCTTTCCCGGCCACCCATGATCACCGCGGTCCGGGTTCTGCCCGGGTCTCCGACGCATATGGGTCGCCGGCGCAAGGCCGGCGATGACGTCAGGGAGGTGAGGCCATCGGCCGTCACCAAACGTAACCTCACCCCCTTCTACCGCGTACAAGGTCAGGCGCCCCACAGCCGGAGCCGTCCATGGCCAGCCTGCCCATCACGCCCCGCCACGACCTCGCCCCCGCCGAGATCGACGCCATCGAGGATGCGCTCCATCGCTCGAACGTCGCCCGCACCGGATTCGACGACGGCGAAGGCCTGGCCTTCCTCGTCCATCGCGACGGCGAGATGGCCGGCGCCGTCGAGGGCTACACCTGGGGCGGCATCTGCGAGATCCGTCATCTGTGGGTCCATGAAGACCTTCGCGGCCAGGGCCTGGGCCGCGACCTGATCGGAGCGGCGATCGCCGAGGCCGGCCGACGCGGCTGCCGCCATGTGCTGCTGTCGACCTACGACTTCCAGGCGCCGGCCTTCTATCGCCGCCTTGGATTCGAGGTTGGCGCCGAGATCGCGGACAAGCCCTGGGGCCACACCGAGTTCGTCATGCGTCTGAACCTGGCGCCACGAAGCGAATAGTCCGCGCCCCCGACAGTGGATCCCCGGCCTGCGGACGAATTCGTCAGATAACCTGATGATTTCCAGACCCTTCGCCCACCTCGCACAGCAACGCCATCGAGAGAACGGGGTTATTTTCGTGCCCTTGGCGACCATTCTGCTTAAGACTGAACAGTCGAACCGCCCTCTTTTCAGTTTAGAAAAGTGATTACGCATATGCAATCAATTGATGACTTGCGCATCCGTCAGCTTTTCGAACAGGCCAACCTCGCGTTCTCGAGCGGCCGGCCCGTCGACGGCGAGCGCATGTTGCGCCAGGCCCAGAGCGAGGCGCCCCAGCATCCGCTGGTCCTGAACGAGACCGCGCGGCGCAAGCTCATGACCGGCGATCCGGCCGGCGCCAGCGCGCTCCTGCAGGCCATCGTCGAGACGCATGCCGACTATCCCGCGGTCTGGATGAACCTGGCGGCGGCGACGCGCGCCCTGTCCCGCCCCGACGACGAGATGACCGCGCTGCAGAACGTGCTGCGCCTCGAGCCCGCCAACTTCCGCGCCCTCCTGCAGGCCGCGACCCTGTACGAGATGCGCGGCGACTCGCGCACCGCCGCCGCCACCTACCGCACGGCCCTGATGAACATCCCGCGCGGCCTGCCGCCCGACCTGCGTCCGGTCCTGGACCAGGCCCAGGCCAGCGTGCGCGCCAACGACCGCGCGCTGGAGACCTTCCTGGAGGGCTACCTTCAGGACCCGCGCGGCCGGCACGACAACGAGCCCCTCGGCCGGTTCGACCGCTGCCTCGACACCCTGCTTCAGAAGAAGCCGATCTTCCGCCCGCAGCCCAGCTTCATGTACTTCCCCTACCTGCCGGGGTTCGAGTTCTACGACCGGGGCGAATTCCCCTGGCTCGACGCGATCGAGGCGGCGACGGACGACATCCGCGCCGAGCTGATCCAGGTCCTGGCCGGCGGGCAGGCCGAGCTGGAGCCCTATGTCTCGATCTCCGGCGCGCCCGAGCCGCGCTGGCGCGAACTCAACAACTCCCGCCGCTGGGGCGTCTTCTACCTGTGGAAGGCCGGGGCCGAGGTCGCCGAGAACATGGCCCGCTGCCCGAAGACCACCCAGCTCCTGCGCGATCACTGGCCCCGCTGCGACCTGAAGGGCACCGCCCCTACCGCCGTCTTCTCGATCCTCGACGCCAAGACGCGCATCCCGCCCCATGTCGGCGTCAACAATGCCCGCCTGATCGTCCACCTGCCGCTCATCGTCCCACCCGGCTGCGGCTTCCGCGTCGGCGGCGAGACCCGCGGCTGGGACCCGGGCCGCGCCTTCGTCTTCGACGACACCATCGAGCACGAGGCCTGGAACGACAGCCCCGATCCCCGCGCGGTGCTGATCTTCGACATCTGGAATCCCTACGTGACCCAGGCCGAACGCGAGATGGTCTCGGCCCTCACCGCCGGCGTCGACGAATACTACGGCCAGCTCCCCGGCTTCATCTCCGGCGCCCCGATTTAATCCTCTTCCTCTCCCCCTCGAGGGGGAGAGGGATGGCTCACGCCACCGCCGCCTCGCGCTCCCCCACCATGTCCAGCAGCCGCTCCATGCAGCTGTCGCGGATGCCCTCGGCCTCCAGGTGCTCCACCAGGTCGCGCAGATAGTCGATATTGCGTCCCGACAGGCCCGTCGCCCCGGCGATCAGCTCGGCCTGCCGCTCGAAGCTCAGCACCCCCGCCCATTGCGGATGGCTGGTGTCGGACAGGAAGATCAGGGTCCGCACGCGCCGCCCGTCGCCCAGTCGAACCTCGGCCTCATCCTCCACATAGGTCTCGGTCGGCTGCTCGCGCTCGCGCAGATAGGCATAGGTCTGCGCCCAGTCCTTCTCCGCCACCCGATAGGCCGCGCCCCGCACCGAGCCGCCCGGCGCCAGGCCCAGCACCAGGCCGGGTCGCTCATAGGTCCCGCGATGATGAACGGAATAGATGCAAAAGGCCCGCCGGCGCCCGTATAGCTTTGCCGGCTGCCGCTCCTCGAAAGGGAACCCCGGCCGCCACATCAGCGATCCGTATCCGAACACCCAACGCTCTGTCGCCATGGCCCGCCGCTCGAAATCTGCCCTTCCCCCTCTGCCCGATGTCGCGCCGGGCCGCAAACCGCGCCGCCTCGGCCTGATCGGCCCTTTCGCGGTCGCGGGCCTCGCCGCCATCGCCTGGAGTGTCGGCTGGTTCTATGTGAGCGGCGAGACCGCCAAGCAGATGGATCTGGCCGCGGAGCGCTTCCGCGCCGCCGGCTACCAGGTCTCCTGGGACCAGCGCCGCATTGGCGGCTACCCCTTCCGCATCGACGTGACCCTCGACGGCGCGCGCCTGCGCGACCCCTCCGGCTGGGGCCTGTCGACGCCCCGCCTGGAGGCCGAGGCCTATATGCACGCTCTGCGCCACTGGGTGTTCGCCACGCCGGACGGGCTCACGTTCGTGCGCCCGCTCGGTGGGCCGGTGGAGGTCAGGGGTTCCCTGATCCATGCGAGCCTGGGCGATCTCGACAAGACCCCGCCGAGCTTCTCCCTCGACGCCTACAAGCTCACCTTCACGCCCGCCCCCGGAGCCCGGCCCTTCGCCCTGGACTCCGCCGAGCGCGTGCAACTGCACACCCGGTGGGGGCCCAATGATGAAGGCGCGGTGTTCTTCCGGGTCGATGGCGGCCGCGCCAAGCTCCAGGGATTGTTCGCCCGGGTGGCCGACGGCAAGCCGATCTCCATGGTCTGGCAAAGCGTGCTGACCAAATGCAGCGCCTTCAGGGGTTCCAACTGGAGCGAGGCCGCGCGGGCCTGGGCGGCTGGCGGGGGCCAGGTCGAGGTGGGCGATGCGGGCGTCACGGCCGGCGACGCCCTGATCGGCATCCAGGGCGGCACGCTTCGACTTGACCCCGACGGGCGGCTCAACGGCGCTCTCAATGTCTCCCTGCGCCAGGCGCCCAAGGCGCTCTCGGCCCTGGCCGACCAGGGGGCCATCCCCCAGGACGCTGCCCGGGCCGCCGCCGCCGTGACGGCCGCCCGCACCGAAGGTGGCGACATCGCGCGCGCGCCGCTGACCTTCGAGGCCGGTCGCGTGACCCTCGGCCCCGTCGCCCTGTCGCCTGCGCCGCGACTGTTCTGAACCCAGTCTGCAATTGCGCAGAATATTCCTGCAACACTGCTGATTGTTCGCCTGGGCGGGCCGCAATATCTGGGCGGCCTCCTTGAAGCGGGCCTCCTCGCCCGCGGGGACCATCCTGTGGGGATACTGAAATGTTGAATAAAATCGGCGCTTTGAGCGCCTGCGGCCTGCTGGCCGTCGTTTTGGCGGCGGGGCGCGCCGACGCCGCCGTGGTGATCTATTCCGGCTATGACGCGACGGCGACCAACAACGCGACCAAGCCCAATTCCGACGCCGCCCACGCGGCCTTCCTGGCGGCCATCGCGGGCCTCCAGGACACGTTCACCCAGACCTTCGAGGGCGGCCCGACCGGCCAGCTCGCCAGTTATGACCTGGGCGGCGGCGCGACCATGACCAGCTCGGACCTGTCGAACAAGCCCCAGGTGATCCGCACCGCGATCCAGTGCCAGTATGCGCTCTGCGGCGGCAACACGACCGCCGGCGGCAAGACCTACCTGTCCATCAACGGCGGCACGGTGACCTTCACCTTCGCCGATCCCATCCAGGCTTTCGGCGCCTATTTCACCGGCCCGCAGCTCCCCGGCCTGAAGCTGACGTTCAACGACGGCAGTTCCCAGGTGGTCGACGTGCCGGGCCTCTTCGGCGCCGACTTCGTGGGCTTCACCGATTTCGGAAAGTCGATCAGCCAGGTCACCTTCGACGGCACGCGCGACCAGATGGCGATGGACGACATCACCTTCTCCCTGGCCAGCGTCTCCGGCGTACCGGAGCCGGCCGCCTGGGCGACCATGATCGCGGGCTTCGGCCTGGTGGGCGCGACCCTGCGAGGCCGCCGCCGGGGCCAGTTCGCCGCCTGATCAGCCGAACGGCTTGTCCAGCGACGGCGGCGGGACCGAGAACCACTTCGGCCCCGTCTCCGTCATGTGGAAGCAGTCCTCCAGCCGGACGCCGAACTCGCCGGGGATGTAGATGCCGGGCTCGTCGGAGAAGCACATGCCGGGCGCGAGCCTGGTGGTTTCCCCATGCACCAGGTTCACCGGCTCATGGCCGTCCAGCCCGATCCCATGGCCGGTGCGGTGCGAGAGGCCCGGCAGTTTGTAACGCGGGCCATAGCCCAGCGTCTCGTAATAGCCGCGCACCGCGTCGTCGACCGAGCCGGCCTCGGCGCCCACCTTGGCCGCGGCGAAGGCGATCTCCTGGCCCTTGTGGACCTGGTCCCACACCTGCCGCTGATGCTTGTTCGGCTCGCCATGGACGAAGGTGCGCGAGATGTCGGACTGATAGCCGTGGACGGTGCAGCCGCAGTCCATGAGCACCACCTCGCCCTCACGGACGATCTGCGGCTTGCCCGAGCCGTGCGGATAGGCCGAAGCCTCGCCCAGCAGGATCAGGTTGAACTCGCCGTCGCCGCCCAGGGCCGCCGTCGCGGTCGCCATCAGGTCGGAGACCTCGCCGCGGGTCATGCCCTTCTGGATCCGCGGATAGGTCCAGCGATAGGCGGCGATGGTGATGTCGCTGGCGAGCTGCATCAGGGCGAGTTCGGCCGGCGTCTTGATCATCCGCACGCCGCGCGCCACCGCCGCGCCATTGACCACCTTGGCGTCAGGCAACGCCTTCTGCAGGGCGTCGACGATGAACAGGCGCACCGTCTCCTCGACGCCGATCGTCCCGCCCGCCAGCTTCTGATCGCGCAGCCAGCCAGCCGCGATCTCCATCGAATTCTCGTCTTCCTGCCAGACCCGCACCGAGGCCTTGATCCCCAGGGTCTCGCGCACCGAGGGCTCCTCGAAGTGCGGGGTCACGATGACCGGTTCGCCCTCGACCGGGATCAGGGCCACGGTCGGCCGCTCGCTGCGGCTCCACTTCACGCCGGTGAAGTAGATCAGCGCCGAGCCGGACTCGACCAGGAAGGCGCCCATGCCCTTGGCCTTCATCAGGGCCTGCAGGCGGTCGATCCGCCCTTCGCGCTCGGCCTGCGAGATCGGGACGACGCCAGCGGTCATCGAGCTCAGCCCGTCGGCCTTGGCGGGCGGCGCGGCGCGCGCCATTCCGGCGCCCAGCATCAGCCCGCCCCCCGCGGCCAGCCCCAGGAAGCTGCGTCGATCGGCATGAATCATGGCGTCCCCTCCATTCCGGAGGCGGAGCATGGCCTTCAGGGGCGGAACTGCAAGCCCTTCGCCGCCAGCCGCTCCCGCAGGATGCCCATGGCCTTCGGTCCCATGCCGTGCAGGGCCAGCAGTTGCTTCTCGGTGACCGCCGCCAGGTCCTCCAGCCGCTGGTGACCCGCCCCGATCAGGGCCCGCTTGGCCGGCGCGCCGATGCCGTCGAAATCGCCTGCGTCCTTAGCCATGGTCATCTCCCGCATCCGAAGCTATGCCCGAAGGACGCGCCACCCCCAGCCGATCCGACATTGCCCCGATGACCATCGCCGAAGTCCAGCTTCCCTGTTCCGACCTGACACCGGCCCTGGACTTCTTCGTCGGCCGTCTGGGCTTCCGGGTGGAGACCATCTTCCCCGCCGACGACCCGCAGGTGGCGAGCCTGTCCGGCCACGGCCTGAGGCTGCGGCTCGCGCCCGGCGTCGGCGACCCCGGCCATATCCGCATCGCCGTCCCGGAGCTCCCGGCCGAGCCCGAGCTCGTCGCGCCCAACGGCGCGCGCGTCGAATACGTCCTGGCCGATCCGCCCTATGTCCTGCCGCCGCTCGTCCCCGAATTCCTGGTCACCCGCGCCGCCGACAGCGAGGGGGCCGGCGAGGGGCGGGCGGGCATGCTCTATCGCGACCTGATCCCCGGCCGGCTCGGCGGCCGCTTCATCGCCTCGCACATCGAGATCCCCGACGGCGGTCCGGTCGCCGACTGGGTGCATTTCCACAAGATCCGCTTCCAGATGATCTTCTGCCGTCGCGGCTGGGCGCGGCTGGTCTACGAGGACCAGGGCGAGCCCTTCCTGCTGTCGGTCGGCGACTGCGTGCTGCAGCCGCCGCGTATCCGCCACCGCGTGCTGGAGGCTTCCGACGGGCTGGAGGTGGTCGAGATCGGCTGCCCGGCCCTGCACGAGACCCTGGCCGACCACGACATGGTCCTGCCCACCGGCCGGCTGCGGCCCGATCGCGATTTCGAGGGCCAGGTCTTCCTGCGCCACATCGCCGCCGACGTCCGCTGGCTGCCGCATGAGGGCTTCGAGCGCCGCGACACCGGCATGGCCGACGCCACCGCCGGCCTCGCCGACGCCTTCACCCTGCGGCCCACGGGGCGCACCGACCGCCTCGATGTCGCGCCGCACGCCGGCGAGTTCCTGTTCGGCTTCCTGCTGGACGGCTCGGCGGTGCTGGAACGCGCCGGCGACCACACGCTCGGCCCGGCCGACGCCTTCGTCATCCCCGCCGGCGAGCCCTGGGCGCTGCGCGACGCCAGCCCCGACCTGCAGCTCCTGCAGGTGATCCTCCCCGCCGCCTAGAACATCGGGTCGAGCGGCCGCTTCTTCTTGCGCGGCGGCGCCCACATCACGCCGGGATAGCCCTTCAGCGGCTTCAGCGCCTCGCCCACCCAGGTCCAGTCGGCCTTGTCGTCGAGGTTCATGTGGTAGCGCGGCTCGCGCCCGGTCCGGCTCTCGAACACCGCGCGCGGGATGTTCACGTTCTTCGGCGACCGCGCCCGCTCGTAGAGCATCGGCGTCCCGCAGCGGCTGCAGAAGCTGCGCGTTGTCCCCGCCGCCTCGTCCTCGTAGCGGGTCAGCATCTCCTCGCCCTCAAGGATCCGGAACCGGCTCCGCCAGCTCCCGACATAGGTCGCATAGGCCGCCCCCTGGGCGTGGCGGCTGTGCTTCGAGTGGTCGTGCCAGGCCCACTGCGCCGGCACGTCGATCTCCACCCGCACCGCCCCGCATACGCAGGCGCCCTGCGCCTGCACCGCCGACCGCTTCACGCCGCTTGCCTCCCCGTCCGCGTCGACCGACAAGCGGGACCTGAGAGGACCCGTCCATGCCCGACGTCGACATCGCCATCGCCCGCGCCGAGGAGCGGCCGATCCTGGCCAACATGATGCAGTTCTACGTCCACGACTTCTCGGAGCACTGGGCGGGCCAGGAAACCGGCGAGCTCGAAACCGACGGCCGCTTCTTCGACTATCCGCTCGATCCCTACTGGCGCGATCCCGGCCACGTCCCGCTCCTGTTCCGCATCGGGGGTCACCTCGCCGGCTTCGCCCTGATCAACGACCACAGCCACAGCGACCGTCCGCTGGAACGCAACATGGCGGAGTTCTTCGTCGTGCGGAAACACCGCCGCGGCGGTGTCGGCACGGCCGCGGTCCACGGCGTCTTCTCGCTCTATCCCGGCCTCTGGGAAGCGGCCGTCGCGCGGCGCAACGTCTCGGCGCTCGCCTTCTGGCGCGCCGCCGTCCGCAGCCACCCGCAGGTCAGCGAGATCGAGGAAGACGACTTCACCACCGACCACTGGAACGGCCCGATCCTCCGCTTCCGGATCGGCCCCTCCTAGCGCCCGACGAACACCGGCGCGCGCTTCTCGACGAAGGCCTTGGCGGCCTGCTGGTGGTCCTCGGTCTGCGAGCAGTGGACATGGTGCGTCGCCTCCAGGTCCAGGCAGTCGTCCACCTCGCCGCCCAGGGCGCGGTTCAGGTTCTCCTTCATGTAGCGGTAGGCCACGGTCGGCCCGCCCGCCAAGCGGCCGGCCACCTCCGCGGTCTTCGCCGCCAGCTCCTCCGGCGCGCAGACCCAGTTGGTGAGGCCGAGCCGCAGGGCCTCCGCGGCGTCCACCCGGTCGGACAGGAAGTAGAGCTCCTTGGCCTTGGC